>JANQTR010000129.1 GCA_030731635.1 Erythrobacter sp.
GCCACATAAGCAGATAACCGGTGTGCCGCGGCTTTCATCCCTCGCCGCGCTGGTCTAATCCCACCCGATGGACGTCTACCTGCCCATCGCGAATCTCTCGGTCAATGGCCTCTACATCGTATTGCTGGGTGGGCTAACGGGCATTCTGTCCGGCCTGTTCGGGGTCGGCGGCGGGTTTCTGACAACGCCGCTGCTGATTTTCTACGGTATTCCCCCTACGGTCGCTGCGGCTTCGGCTGCGACGCAGGTCACCGGCGCGAGCGTTTCGGGCGTGCTGGCCCATTCGCGGCGCAAGGGCGTGGATTACCGCATGGGCGCGGTGATGGTCGGCGGCGGCATTGTTGGCGCGTTGATCGGGGCGGGGCTGTTCCGCGTGCTGCAATCGCTGGGTCAGATCGATGTCGTGATCAGCATTCTGTATGTGCTGATGCTGGGGTCGATCGGGATGCTGATGTTGCGCGAAGCGGTGACCGCGCTGCGTCCGGGGCTATTGGGCAAATCCGCCGCTCCGGTCCGCAAGCGCCGCCACCATCCGCTGGTTGCCAGCCTGCCCTATCGCTGGCGGTTCTATGCCTCGGGCCTGTATATCTCGCCGCTGGCGCCGGCGCTGTTGGGGCTGTTGGCAGGCGTGCTGACGATGCTGATGGGGGTCGGCGGCGGGTTCCTGCTGGTGCCTGCGATGCTGTATATTCTGGGCATGAGCGGCAATGTGGTGGTCGGCACATCACTGTTCCAGATCCTGTTCGTGACGATGGTCACCACCATGACCCATGCGCTGACGACCAAGGCGGTTGATCTTGTGCTGGCGGGGCTGCTGTTGCTGGGATCGGTGCTGGGCGCGCAGTTCGGGACGCAGATCGCGCTGAAAGCCCGGCCTGAATATCTGCGGTTGGCGCTGGCAACGCTGGTGCTCGTGATCGCGCTGAGGATGCTCTACGGTCTCGGCGTGCAGCCTGACGAAATTTACACCGTGGCGCCGCTATGAGAGCCGGCCAATGAGAGCCGAGCTGTGAGACGCAGGTCGTGACGCTTTCGGGGCGGCTGGCATTGGCATTGTTCGCATGGCTGGCGCTGTCGGCCCATCCGGCCATTGCCCAGCGCGAACCCGTGCTGGTGCCCGCTGTCAGCCAATCCTTGATCGAGGTGCAACAAGGCTTCACTGGCGCGCGCCTGCTGTTGTACGGCGCGGTGATCGATCCGGCTGGCGCGGGGGGGACGGGCGATTATGACATCGTGGTCGTGCTCAAAGGCCCAGCCGAACCGATCCGCATCCGCGAAAAGGAACGGATTGCCGGCATCTGGGCCAATGCCGGTTCGAGCGATTTTCGCTCCGCCCCGTCGTTCTTCGCGGTCGCCTCCTCGCGCCCGATTGCCGATATTGTCGATGAACGCACGGCGGCCATTTTTGAATTGGGCACCGAATTCATCCAGCTTAGCCCCACGGGCCAGATCCAGCCCGAAGAACAGGCACGCTTTGCCCAAGGGCTGGTCGAATTGCGGCGCAAACAGGGCCTGTATCAGGAAAACCCCGGCGGGGTGCGGATCAGCGAAAAGGTGCTGTATCAGGCGCGCATCAACCTGCCATCCAACGTCACCACCGGACGCTACACCGCCGAAACCTTTGCCATCGCCCGCGGGCGGGTGCTGGCCAGTGCCACCGCGCGGATTGAAGTGGTCAAAACCGGGCTGGAAGGCCAGGTGGTGACCGCAGCGCAGCGCTGGTCGTTTCTCTATGGGCTCGGCGCGATTGCGCTGTCGCTGGGGATGGGCTGGCTGGCCGGACGCCTGTTCGCCAAGGGTTAGGCATCGCAGTTGCGGGCAAAAGTGCCGGATATTGACCCGATATTAACCGCATTCCTCCTATGCCTGCCGCGGCTCCCACATGGGCGCAAGGAAAGGCGCATATGACTGACCACGGCAGGCAGGATTTCGAACGCTTCACTGGCTCCAATCCGGCCGGACAGGAAGAATTGGCTGCTGCTGTCGCCAGCCACGGGCACGATAATGCCCGTATGCCGATTGGCGTGGTGTTGGAAGTGTCCGGCTCGGGCTCGCAAATCGCGCTCGATCTGCAACGCCTGAATGAATGCATGGCCGATCTTGATCCCTCGGTCGCTTTGGCCGGGCAAGTCGGCAGCCAGATCAAGATCCGCGTTGGCGAAGCATGGCTGCTCGCCAGCGTGCGCGACCAACGCAAGGACCGCCGCAGCGAAGGCGGGATCATCGCCCATATCGACTTTCTGGGTGAAGGCTCCGAAGAAAAGCTGACCGGGCGCATCCACGGGTTCAAGCGCGGGGTCACCCGCTATCCGGTGCCGGGCGCGATGTGCTATCCCGCGACCACCAAGGATCTTGAACAGATTTACGCCACCGATGGCCGCGCCAGCATCACTATCGGCCGGGTGTTCCCGACCCGCGATATTCGCGCCGGGCTGTATATTGATGCGATGCTGGGCAAGCACTTTGCCTTGCTGGGATCGACCGGGACCGGCAAATCAACCAGCGCCGCACTGATCCTGCACCGCATCTGCGAAGCCGCGCCCAAGGGCCACATCGTGATGATCGACCCGCACGGCGAATATTCCGCTGCGTTCCGCCAGACCGGGCAGATCCTCGACGTATCAAACCTGCAAATGCCGTACTGGCTGATGAATTTCGAAGAGCATTGCGAAGTGCTGCTGTCGAGCAGTGGCAATGAACGCCAGGTCGATGCCGATATTCTCGCCAAGTGCCTGCTGGGCGCGCGGTCGAAAAACCGGCTGGCGCAGACCATGGGCAAGATCACGGTGGATTCGCCGATCCCCTATCTGTTGTCCGATTTCAGCAATATCCTGCAGGACGAAATGGGGCGGCTGGACAAGGCGACATCATCCGCGCCCTACATGCGGATCAAGGGCAAGCTGGACGAGCTGAAAGCCGATCCGCGTTATCAATTCATGTTTTCCGGCCTGCTGGTGGGCGACACCATGGCCGACTTTATCGGCAAGGTGTTCCGTATGCCGGGCCATGGCAAGCCGATTTCGATCATCGATGTGTCCGGCGTGCCGTCAGACATTACCTCAACCGTGGTGGCGGTGCTCAGCCGTCTGGTGTTCGATTTCGCGATCTGGGGGCGCGAGGAAAAGACCCGCCCGGTGCTGCTGGTCTGCGAAGAAGCCCACCGCTATGTGCCGAACGAGAAAAACGCCGACGGATCATCGGTCGGCAAGATCCTCAGCCGGATCGCCAAGGAAGGCCGCAAATACGGCATCAGCCTGGGCCTGATTACGCAGCGTCCGTCCGATTTGGCCGAAGGCGTGCTATCGCAGTGCGGCACGATCATTTCGATGCGCCTCAACAACGACCGCGATCAGGCCTTCGTGAAAGCGGCCATGCCCGAAGGCGCACGCGGGTTCCTCGATTCCATTCCCGCCCTGCGCAACCGCGAATGCATCATCTGCGGCGAGGGCGTGGCCATTCCGATCCGGGTTTCCTTCGACAATCTCGAAGAACACAAGCGCCCGGCGTCCGAAGACCCGAGCTTTGCCGAGTTGTGGAGCAAGGACGGTGGTGAGGAAGAACTGGTCGAACGCGTAGTGATGCGCTGGAGAAGTCAGGGTTGAAGCCCTTGTGTGCGTCCGCGCCTCCGCGCGGACGTCCTCGGTGCTGTTCCTCCGCTTCGCTCCGGGCACCTGCGGGCGGGCAGTCGCCCTTGCGGCCCGTCCGTTGGCGGGCCGAACCACCGCCAAACCTTTAGTGTCGAACAAGTAACGGTCGCGTAGCGACCGCAAGGCCGACTGGCCGCCCG
>JANQTR010000130.1 GCA_030731635.1 Erythrobacter sp.
TGGCGCTGAGATCAGTGGTCTCGCCCGGATCGCGCGCGAGATTGTAGAGCCGCCATTTGCCATCGCCG
Organism: Erythrobacter sp.; assembly: GCA_030731635.1. Taxonomy (GTDB): domain Bacteria; phylum Pseudomonadota; class Alphaproteobacteria; order Sphingomonadales; family Sphingomonadaceae; genus Erythrobacter. The sequence continues at coordinate 69 of JANQTR010000130.1, forward strand.
ACCGGTGGCACGCTGCGGGTAATCTTGTAATCGCCGAGATAGAGCGCCGAATTGCCCGATACCTCGACCGCGCGCGCTTCGTCAGGGCCATAGGCGCTTTCGGCTGCGCCGCTGAGAACCGGCAGCAGGCTGCGGCCGGTCATTGGCTTGCCCGCACTCGCGGAGGGGTCGACCGCCAGCCAGTCAAGCACGGTCGGGGCGACATCGGTGATCATCGCCGGGCTGGTGACCCGCTGCGGAGCAATGCCGGGCCCCGCCATGATCAGCGGCACACGGATCCCGCCCTCTGTGGCGTAAAACTTGAACCACGCGCCGGGTGTGGCGGCGGCCGCCGCCCATTCGGGCCCGATGAAGCCCCACGACCCCGGACCGCCCATGTTGTCGGCCCCGACGTGATAGCCAGCCAGTCTATGGAACAGGCTGATGACGGCGCTGTCGTCCCCTCGCGAAGGTTCTGGGCCATTGTCTGAGGAGACGATGAAGATCGTATTGTCGTACTCGCCCTTGGCCTTGAGGTGCGCGATCAGCCGTCCGATGTGGAAATCCATCGCCTCCAGCATCGCCGCGTTCACTTCCATCCGCGCAGCATAGAGCGCGCGGTCCTCGTCTGTCAGGCTCTCCCAAGGGCGGTGAGCGGGGGCAAGCGCAGCGAGCGGCGCGCCTTGCGGGATCAGGCCCAGCGCTTGCGCCTTCCGGTGGCGCTCCTCCCGCAACGCCTCCCAGCCCCGATCATAACGCCCCTTGTAGCGATCGATGAATTCCTGCGGCGCCTGAACCGGGATGTGGATCGCCTGAAACGGCAGATACGCCAAGAATGGCTTGTCGGGGTCGGTCTCGGCCAGATACTCGATCGCCGTGTCGACGATGAAGCGCGATGAGTAGAAATCCTCTGGCAGGCTGGTCTCGACCCCGTCCTCGAACCACGGCGCGTCCTTGTAATAGGGCATATACGATTGATCCGCCCAGTTGTCCGCGCCCGAGGCCGCCAGCGCGAAGCTGCGGTCGAAGCCGTGGGCCTGCGGCATCTCACCTGCCGCCTCGCCCATGTGCCACTTGCCCGCCATCACCGTCCGATAACCTTGCGCACGCAGCCGGTCGGCGAGTGTCAGCACCCCCGGCTCCAGCGCCATCGTGTAGCCGGGCTGTCCTTTCTGCTCCTTCGGCAGGACTTCGGGGATCGTGGCCACACCAGTAAGGTGCGCGTCCATGCCGGTCAGCAGCATGGCGCGCGAGGGCGAGCACAGCGGCGAGGCGCGGTATTGCGTGAACAGGGCCCCGCGCCCCGCCAGCATGTCGATATTGGGCGTGCGCGCCTCGCCGCCATAGGCGCCGAAATCCATCAGCGCGACATCATCGGCCAGGATGATCACGACATTGGGGCGCTTGTCCGCCTGCCCGGCGGGTCCGGTTGCGCCCACCAGAGCGGCGAGGGCGAAGACGGGCAGCAGCAGTCGCGATCGCAGGGTCTGCATGGCCTAGCCGTTGCTCTCGCGCCCGCGCCCGAGCACGCGGCTGGCGATGATCAGGATCGTGCCCATCGCCACCTCGATCCCCACCATATCGGGAAGAAACGGAGCGCCGTGGAACAGGAAGGCGACGGTACGGTAAGCGGCCGCGCCCAGCAGCATCACCGCCGACGCGATGAACCACGGCCGGTCGCGCGTGAACAATGCGACGGCAGCGAAAGTGGCCGCGCTCATGAAGAATGCGCCAATATCCATCTGGCTGCTCAGGCCCGAGCCGGTCAGCAAGGGCATTTCAAGCAACTTGGCCGCGCGCGCCGGGACAATCAGCCAGAGGCCCGCGTTGAGCCCCATGAACAGCGCGATGAGGGTAACAAGACCCAGCAGAACCAACCGACCCACTTTCATGCCATGCTCTCCTACTCCTGATTTAATGCACTACATTTTTGATCAATGTGGTGTCAATGGAACCGTGGCGATGCGGCAGCGCTGTCGGACGCGAGTGGTCCGGATGGAGCATGCTGACGCAAGATGTGCCACATGGTCGATGACGATCCGGGTGAGACAGGAATGATTGTGCACAACGACAAGTGGGCCGAGCAGACACCGTCCAATCGGAGGCAGATCGCAAGCGCGCCATTTGGGCTACTGCTCGCCTTGCTGCTTGCGGTTTCCGCCTGCGGGGAGGGGCCGCAGCAGGACCGGCGGAAGGTGGTTGCCGCCGCCTGCACCGGCCTGACCGAACCCGGCATGGTGTGGATTGCGGGCGGCCGCTTCACCATGGGTGAGGATGCCCGCTACTCCGAGGAGGGCCCACCGCGTGAGGTTGAGGTGGCAGGCTTCTGGATGAGCCAGACCGAGGTCACCAACGCCCAGTTCGCCCGATTTGTCGCCGCCACCGGCTACCGCACCGAGGCCGAGCGCGATCCGCCCGCCTTGCCCGGCGCCCCGCCGGAAATGCTTCTGCCCGGATCGGCCGTGTTCCGGGTGCCGACGCCAGACAACCGCAATTGGTGGAATTGGGTGCCGGGCGCCAGTTGGCGTAATCCATCTGGCCCTGAAAGCGCGATCGACGGGCGCGACAATGATCCAGTGGTGCAGGTCACCTATAGTGACGCACTCGCCTATGCGCAGTGGGCCGGGCTGTCGCTGCCGAGCGAGGAGCAGTGGGAATTTGCCGCACGCGCTGGCGCCGAGAGCGTGCCCGAGCCCAAGGATTCGGCTGGCAACCCGACCGCCAATTATTATCAGGGCGTCTTTCCCGCCCGCGACCTTGGCGAAGATGGCTTCACCGCCCGCGCGCCGGTCGGCTGCTTTCCGGCCAATGCCTTTGGCCTCCACGATATGATCGGCAATGTCTGGGAATGGACCACCGCCGCAGTGCGTCCGGGCCTGCCGGTCAACGTGATCAAAGGCGGGTCATACCTGTGCGCCGCCAATTACTGCGCGCGCTACCGCCCCGCCGCACGCCAGTTCCAAGAGCGCGACCTCGGCACGGATCACATCGGCTTCCGCCTCGTGGATAACGAACGGCCCGCGCCGCGTTAGGCAAATAGCGCGAGCAGATTGTGGCGCGCCAGTAGCGCATTGACCGCGTCGCGTGCCGCCAGGGGCAGCTCGCCATGCCGGCTGCGCAAGGCCTTGAGGCACTTCACCTGATAGCCGAACGTGCCCTGTTCATAGGGCAATCCGTCGACTTCAATCCGGAAGCTGCTCTCACCTGCGGCAAGAGCCGCGGCGTTGGCGAGCAGGAAGGGGGCGTAAACACGGCCCGCTTCGCTCAGCAGCGCCTCGACCACAGCGGGCCAGCCCGGCGTCCACTCGCCCTCCACGCCCGAGGCATCGTCGACATGGGCAAGCCAGCGATAGGTGTAGGGATAGTCGCGCCGCATCATCGCCTGCGCGGTGGGATCGACGCCGAGCTGCGAGATCTGTCCAAAAATGCTGAACTCCGCCAGCGAGGGGCGGGTGCCGAACAGCCAATGGCACGTCGTCACATGCGCTTCCAGCGCGGCCAGCACACGGCGGGTCGAGGCCTCGATCAGCGGGAAATTTTCAGCGGTGCAGCCGACTAGCGCCATGCGCCCGACTTGCCGCTCGCGGAACGAACGGGCGAAATCCTCAATCTGCTCCAATCCGCCGCCCTGAAACAGGTCGAAGGCGAGCCAGTGGCTCATCTGATCCTGATCCACCGCCTCAAGCCAGCGATAGCCGAACATCGCCTTGGTCAGCCATTCATCGGCAAAATCCTCGAT
>JANQTR010000131.1 GCA_030731635.1 Erythrobacter sp.
CACCCCTATTTCCTCGGTTTCACGCTGGTGATGATCGCGCTGATCTGGGTGATCTGGCTGACCTGGGGCAGCCGCGCGCTGCGCACCGGGGTCGACCTGTCCCATGCCAAGCACAAGACCGCAGGCTGGCTGCAAAGCATCGGCGGATCGAACGGTTTCTTCAAATCGCAGCGCCGGATCGATTACGCCCTCGACAAGACCGATGCTTACACCCGCGATTATATCCTCCAGCGCAAACGCCATTTCCGGCACCTGTTTTCGCAAACCATTGCGTTTCTGTTCCTCTATGCCGCTGCCAGCGCTGCGTTGCTGGGGCTGGGCGGATGGCTGGTGATCCAGAACCAGTTGACGCTGGGCCAGCTGGTCGCGGCCGAACTGGTGCTGTCGGCGGCCTTTGCCGGGATTGCCCAGCTTGGCAGCTACCTCGGCTATTTCTACGATCTGTTTGCCGCGGTGGAGGAAATCTCGCAGTTTTACGACGTTGAACAGGAACAGCCCAAAGGCGCCGATCCGTTCGATGGTCCAGACCACACCATCGTGATGAACGCGGTGCGCGGCGATGCGCGGCACGAAACCGCGCAGTTCGATCTGGAGATTCCCACCGGCGCGATCATCATGGCGGCGGCCAGCCACCACGGGGTGCAACGATTATTCAAGAACCTGCTTAAAATGCATGTGCTGCCGCAGGGCGGCTATGCCACGATGGGCGGGATCGATGTGAAAGACATCGAAGCGCACCACTTGCGCAAAAACGTCCACGTGCTCGACCGGCCAACCATCGTTGAAATGACCATTCGTGAATATCTGGCGCTGTCATGCAAGGAAACCGCATCGCAGCGGATGGTCGCGGCGCTGGAAACCGTAGGGCTGGCAGATACCATCGCCACCTTTGAAAAAGGGCTCGACACGCCGCTGGCTGCGACCGGCCATCCGCTGTCGGCGGTCGAATTGCAGCAATTGAAGCTTGCCAATGCGCTGCTGGAACAACCGCGCATTCTGGTGCTTTCGCGCCTGTTCGACCTGCTCGAACCTGAACCCTTGCAGCGCGCGATCCACGAATTGCGTGCCCAGGCCTTCACGACCGTGATCTATTTTTCCAACCGGCACGTTGATCTCGGGTTTGACCGGTTCCTGTTCATGGAGGCGCACCGGCAAGCCTATTTTGACACCTTCGATCAATTCAACGCTGCTGTAAAAACTTCCGCACCACCCGCTTCTGCAGGAGGGGTCTGACCATGGCCACGCGCAAGGAAGACATGAGCCATTTCACCACGCTCGCCAGCATCAAGACCCCGCGGCTGATGCGCACGGTGTTTGTGATGCTGCTGGTGGCGATCGTCGCTGCCATCGCGTTCCTGATCTTTGCCCCGTGGGTGCAAACCACATCGGGGCGCGGGGTGGTGACCACGCTCAACCCCAACGAACGGCGGCAGGATATCAACGCGCTGGTGCCGGGCCGGATCGAAGAATGGTTCGTGCGCGATGGCAGCACGGTCAAGAAAGGCGATCCGATCGTTCGCATCGCCGATATTGATCCGCAGCTGATCGAACGCCTGCAGGCCGAACGCGGCCAGATGGACCTGCAATTGCAGGCAGCACAATCCGCGCTTGCCACCGCGCAGATCGATGAACGCCGGTCGCGCGAACTGTTTGAGGCCGGGCTGTCGGCACGGCGCGATTACGAACTGGCGCAGATCAAGGTCGCTGAAATGCAAGGCCGCGTCGCAGCGGCGCAGGCCGATCTCAACCGCGCTGATGTGAACATTTCGCGCCAGTCGGTGCAGATCGTGCGGGCCCCGCGCGATGGCTTTATCCAAAGCCTGAATGCCGGCGATTCAGCGACCTATATCAATGCGGGCGACATCCTGGCGACGTTTGTTCCAGCCAACACCGAACGCGTGGTCGAGATTTTCATCGACGGACGCGATGTCGCGCTGGTCAAACCGGGCGACAAGAGCCGCATCCAGTTTGAAGGCTGGCCCGCGGTGCAGTTTTCCGGCTGGCCATCGGTCGCGGTCGGCACCTTTGGCGGGCGGGTGATTTCGGTCGATCAATCGGCGCAGATCAGCGGCCGGTTTCGGGTGCTGATCGCCGAAGATCGCAGCGACGGCAACGCCTGGCCCGAAGAACGTTACGTCCGGTTTGGTGCGGCGGTGCAATCGTGGGTGCTGCTGGAAACGGTCCCGGTCGGCTATGAAATCTGGCGTCAGCTTAATAACTTCCCGCCCGAACTGCCGCCAGCCTCGGCTGGCTCCTCCACCGGACAGACGAACTGACGATGACGCGCGCAAGGGCATTGTTGCAGGGTTGGTGGCCGATAGGCGGGGCAGCGTTGATCGCGCTGACACCGCTGGACGCGGCGGCGGCGCAGGATATTGCGCCGCTTGCCCCGTCGCTTGATGCCGCGCTCACCGCCGGGCCGCTGACCCCGGACGCCGTGCTGCGTTCCTCAGCGCTGACCTTTCCCGCAATCCTCGAAGCGTTTGAGCGGGAGGCGGCGGCGCGCAGCGATCAGCTTACCGCTGACGGCGCGTTCGATCTGCTGCTGAAGGGTGAGGCCTATGACCGGCTGACCGGCACCTTTTCCGGCGGGTTCGCCAAGGCCGAAGCGCGCCAGCCGCTGCGCCCGTTGGGGGCGGAAGTTTTCGGCAGCTACCGCCTGTCGGACGGGCGCTTTCCGATTTACGAGAATATCAACAATACCAACCAACTGGGCGAAGTGAAGGTTGGCGCGCTGTTTTCGCTGCTGCGCGACAAGAATATTGATCAGCGCCGGTTCGGGATTGAGGATACGCGGCTCGCCGCCAGTCAGGCGCGGCTGGATGTGTTGCTGGTGAAGCTCAACGTCCAGCACGAAGCCCTGCGCGCCTATTGGCGTTGGGTCGCGGCGGGCGAGGAAATCCACGTGTTCGAAGAACTGCTCGAAATTGCCGAAGCGCGCCAGATCGGCCTTACCCGCGAAGTCAACGAAGGTGCGCGCGCGCGCATCGCGCTGACCGAAAACGAACAGAACCTGCTGCGCCGCCGCACGCTGCTGGAAGAAGCCAAGCGCAATTTCGCCACCGCCGCCAACAGCCTTGGCTATTACCTGCGCGGCAATGATGGCCAGTTGATCGTGCCGACCCGCGAACAATTGCCCGATACCGCGCGGCTGAAAGCGATCCCGCCGGTCGAAGCGCTGCTGGCCGTGCCGGTGAACGAGGTCATCCGCACCCGGCCCGAATTGCAATCCTTCGGCATTGCGCTGGAACGGGCGACCAACAAGGTTGAATTGAAACGCAATGATCTCCAGCCACGGTTGGATGCCAGCGTGGAATTGTCGCGCGATTTTGGCGCGGTGGGCGATGGCGGGCCGACATTTGATTCAACCGACACCGTGGTCGGCGTGACCTTTACCGTGCCACTGCAACGCCGCGCCGCGCGCGGGGCAGTTGGCCGCGCCGAGGCGGAGCTGCGCGAAACCGAACTGCGCCAGCGCCGCATCGCCGATCAGATCACCACCGATATTGCCAACATCCTCGCCAATCTCAGCACGGCGTTGAAACTGGCCGATCTGGCCGATGCCGAGGTTGAACAGGCCAACGCGATGGTGCGGGCCGAACGCACCCGGTTCCGGCTGGGCGCAGGCGAATTCTTCCTTGTGAACGCGCGCGAGGAAACCGCCGCCAACGCCCAGATCAACGCAATCCGCGCCGATCTGTCCGGGCGATTGGCCGAAGCCAGCTACAACGCGGCGACGATGAATTTACCCGCACTGGGGTTGGAGTAA
>JANQTR010000132.1 GCA_030731635.1 Erythrobacter sp.
GCGTCAGCTTCATGCCGCGTTTGAAGGTGCCCGACACCTGCCGCATGAAGGCGATCCGGTCGCGGTGGTTGGGGTCCATATTGGCCTGCACCTTGAAGATGAAGCCGGTCACCTCATCACGGTCAGGGCTGATCTGTTCATCACCGGCAGGCTGCGGGCGCGGCGGCGGGGCATAGCGGGCAATCGCGTCGATCAATTCGGTCACACCGAAATTCTTCAATGCCGATCCGAAATAGACCGGGGTCAGGTCGCCATTGCGAAACGCCTCAAGGTCAAATTCGGGATAGCCGCCGCGCGCCAATTCAATCTCGTCGGCGAAGCGTTCGGGAATGGCGGCACCGGCCTCGCGCGTGCCAAGAAATTCACGTGACGGGCCTTCGGGGCGGCTGACGGTGCCGGTAGCGAAATCGAGAATGCCTTCAAACTCGCCGCCCATGCCGATCGGCCACATCTGCGGGCTGACGTCGAGCGCCAGCATATCAGCGACCTCGTCCAGCGTTTCGAACGGATCGCGCCCTTCGCGGTCGACTTTGTTGACGAAGGTGATGATCGGCACGGACCGCAGGCGGCACACCTCGAACAGCTTGCGCGTCTGCGGCTCGATCCCCTTGGCCGCGTCGATCACCATCACCGCGGAATCCACTGCGGTCAGCGTGCGGTAGGTATCTTCGGAAAAATCCTCGTGCCCCGGCGTGTCGAGCAGGTTGAAGGTGATCCCGTCGCGCGCGAAGGTCATCACCGATGAGGTGACGGAAATCCCGCGCTGCTGTTCGATCTTCATCCAGTCCGACCGCGCCCGCCGCGCTTGTCCGCGCGCCTTGACCTCGCCGGCCAGGTGGATCGCCCCGCCTTGCAGCAACAGCTTTTCAGTGAGCGTCGTTTTACCCGCGTCAGGGTGCGAAATGATCGCGAAGGTGCGGCGATTGGAGGTCATTTAGCTGTCCCGCGCCACCCGGAAGCCAGCGAAGTCCTGATTGACCGGCATCAGTTCCAGCCGGTTGATGTTCAGATGCGGCGGCAGCGTGGCGATCCACAAGATGGTGTCGGCGATATCCTGACCGGTCATCGGATTGGTCCCACGGTACAGATCATCCGAGGCCTGCTGACTGCCGGTGCGCACCACGGTGAATTCGGTCTCGACCATGCCGGGTTCAATGCTGGTCACGCGCACGCCGGTGCCGTGAAGGTCAGCGCGCAGGGCCAGCGTGAAGTGGTTCACGAACGCCTTCGATCCCGCATAGACGTTACCGAAGGGGTAGATGTAGCTGCCCGCGACCGAGCCGATGGCGATGATCGCGCCCTTGCGTGCAATCAGGCCCGGCAGCAGTTTGCGGGTCAGGACCACCATCGCCGTCACATTGGTGTCGATCATGGTCTGCCAGTCATCAAGGTTGGCGCTCTGCGCGGGCGAGAGGCCCTGCGCGAGCCCGGCATTATTGACCAGCAGATCAATCTCGCGGAAATCGGCTGGCAGATCGGCCAGTGCCGCATCGAGCGCAGCGGTATCGCGCACGTCGAAACAGGCGGCGTGCACCTTGTCCGCCCCCAGTTCTGCCACCAGTGCGTCCAGCCGATCCTGCCGCCGCCCGGTGGCGACGCAGCGCCAACCAGCGCCGACCAGTGTGCGCACCGTGGCAAGGCCGATCCCGGCGGTGGCGCCCGTAACAAAAGCCGTTTTCATCCGCGTAACTCCCCGCCCAGCTTGGCCGCAGCAGCGACCACTTTTTCAGCAATCGCCTTCAATTCGGCGTCCTTGAAGCTGGCCTCACCTGGTTGCAGCGTGACTTCCAGCGCGATGCTCTTCTTGCCTTCGGGCACGCCTGCGCCAGCGAACACGTCAAACACCCGCACGCCGGTAATGGCGGCCTTGTCCGCGCCTTGCACAGCACGCACCAGGTCACCCGCGGCGAGCGTTTCCGCCACCAGAAATGCGAAATCGCGGGTCACCGCTTGCAGTGCAGGCGGGGTGAAACCGGGGCGGGCGAAGGCTGCGTTCTTCTTGGCGGGGATCGCGTCGAGGAACAGTTCGACCGCGGCAATCGGTCCATCGACGTCGAACGCCTTCAACGTCGCCGGATGCACCATGCCGAAGCGCGCCAGCACCGTCTTGGGGCCGAGCCGCAGGGTTGCCGATTGGCCGGGGTGGAACTGCGCGCCTGCCCCAAACGCTTCTGGGCCCATCACCATCAGATTGGCGACCGGCGCGCCCGCCTGTTCAAGCAATTCCAGCGCCAGAGCCTTGGCGTCAAAGGCATCAAAGCCCTTGGCCTTGCCCGCCTGCCAGCCGCGCTGCGTCTTCTCGCCCGCCAGCACGATACCGAGCGTGGGCTTTTCATCGCTGAGACCAGTGCCGCTGCGGAAATAGCGCCGCCCGATTTCAAACAACCGCGAAGCCGCAGCCCCGCGATCGGCATTGCGCTTGGCCGCCATCAGCAGGCCGGGGAGGATCGATGGGCGCATCGCCTTCAGGTCTTCGCTGATCGGATTGGCGAGCACCCACAGCGCCTGATCGGGAGCGGCGAAATGCGCCGCCGCCCGTTCGGGCAGAAAGCTCCACGTCACCGCCTCGTTCAGCCCGCTCGCCGCTGCTGCACGGCGCAGGCCCCGCTCAAGCTTCTGTTGCGGCGTCGCGGTCGGCCTTGCCACCCCTTCGATGCGCGGCAGGGGCACGCTTGCCACCTTGTCGAGCCCGTGGATGCGCACGACTTCCTCGACCAGATCGGCGGGGCCTTCGATATCGTTGCGGCGCAGCGGGCAGGTCACCTGCCAGTTGCTACCGACTGTGAAACCCAGGCTTTCGAGGATGCGCTTCTGCTCGCCCTCGGCCACGTCCACTCCGCCGAGACGGAGCGTCAGGCCGGGATCGAACGCGATCACCTTGGGCTCAGCTGGCGGTGAGCCAGCGCGCATGGTCTCGCTAGCCGCACCGCCTGCCAGTTCCACGATCAGCCCGGTCAGCAGATCGAGGCCCGCATCCAGAAACTCCGGGTCAACCCCGCGTTCAAATCGCGTGCGCGCGTCCGATGCCAGCCCCAGCTTGCGCCCGGTCGCACCGATGCGGGCCGGATCGAAATAGGCGATTTCGAGCAGCACGTTGGTGGTCGCCTCGCTGACCCCAGAATGCTCACCCCCCATGATGCCCGCAATGTCATGCACCTGCGCATCGTCCGCAATCACAACCATTTCGGCATCGAGCGTGTAGGTTTTCTCGTTCAGCGCCAGCACCTGCTCGCCGTCCTTCGCCCGCCGCGCCACCACCGCGCCCGAAAGCTTGGCAAGGTCATAGACGTGCGCCGGACGGCCAAAGCCCAGCATCAGGTAATTGGTCAGATCGACCAGCAGCGAAATCGGCCGCTGGCCCGCGCTTTTCAGCCGCGCTTGCAGCCAATCGGGCGAAGCGCCGTTGGTCACGCCCGTGATGACGCGGCCATAAAAAGCGGGGCAGCCTTCAGCATCGTCGGTGCGGATTTCCACCGGGCACGCGCCCGCCGCGCTGAAGGCGGGCATGGCAATCGGTTTCAGCGTCCCCAGCCCCTTGGCCGCCAAATCGCGGGCAATGCCGTAAACGCCCATGCAATCGGGCCGGTTGGGGGTCACCGCAACCTCGATCACCGGGCTTGATCCGTGGTAATCGGCAAAGCTTTTGCCCACCGGCGCATCAGCGGGCAGTTCGATGATCCCGTCGTGTTCCTCGCCCAGTTCCAGCTCGCGCACCGAACACATCATGCCGTTGGATTCGACCC
>JANQTR010000133.1 GCA_030731635.1 Erythrobacter sp.
GCCTTCTGCTTGCCGCTTTCCTCGCGGTTTTCCTGCTCCATCCGCTTGGCCTTCTTTTCCAGATAGGTGGAATAGTTGCCTTCGTAGGGATAGTAGCTGCCGCGATCGAGTTCGAGGATCCATTCAACCACATTATCAAGGAAATAGCGGTCGTGGGTGATCATCAGCACCGCGCCGGCATATTCCTTGAGATGGTTTTCCAGCCACTGCACACTTTCCGCGTCGAGGTGGTTGGTCGGCTCGTCCAGCAGCAGGATTGATGGCTTCTGGATCAGCAGACGGGTCAATGCCACGCGGCGTTTTTCACCGCCGGAAAGGCTTTCCACGCCCATGTCGCCCGCAGGACACCGCAGCGCTTCCATCGCAACTTCAAGCTGGTTGTCGAGGGTCCATCCGTCGACCGCATCGATCTTGTCCTGCAATTCGCCCATTTCGGCGCCGAGGGTTTCAAAATCGGCGTCAGGTTCGCACATCAGCGCGCTGATTTCGTTGAAGCGGTCAACCATGTCGGCGACCCCGCGCGCGCCGTCCTTGACGTTTTCCAGCACGGTCTTGGTCGGATCAAGCTCCGGTTCCTGTTCCAGATAGCCGACGGTGATATTTTCACCCGGCCATGCCTCTCCGGTGAAGTCCTTGTCGATCCCGGCCATGATCTTGATCAGGGTCGATTTGCCCGCACCGTTGGGGCCGACGATCCCGATCTTTGCGCCCTGATAGAACTGGAGCGAAATGTTCGAGAGCACCGGCTTTTGGGCACCGGGGAAGGTCTTGGTCATGTCCTTCATGACAAAGGCGTATTGCGCGGCCATCGGATCAGTCCTTCGAGGATCAAGAATTCAAGGTGAGAGGTTGGCTGCGCAGATAGGGAAGGGGAGAGGCAAGGGCAAGCCGAGAACCTCAGGGGAATACCGGATGCGCCAATTCAGCCAGCATGAAGCGCTGCCGCGTAGTTTGCCGTCCTTCGCGGGGTAAGCAAACAATGCCGCTACAGATTGTGTCTCTCATCACGCCTGCGTTTGCGCTGCTGTTCGCCTGCCTGTTCAGCTACCTTTGGCTAAGCGATCGGAGCAAGCTTCACATCCTCGGCTATGCAACGGGCTATGCGGCACTGGTGCTCAGCTATGTGCTGGTCGTGATGGTGTTCGATGGCAAGTCGCCGGGGATGACCATTGCAGTCTCGACGATTTCCTGGCTCGGCGCGGTGGCGATCGTCTGGGGCGCGACGCGGCGCATTGGGGTGGTCAGTCCGTGGGTGGGATACCTCGCGATCGGCGTCTTGATGGCGCTGTTCACAACATTGTCCGCGATCTGGTCACAGCCGCGAGTGTTGATGCTGGCGCAGAACACGGGCAGTTCGCTGATCTTTGCGCTTGGGGCGCTGTTGTTGTGGTCGGCCAATTCGGCCCGGACACTCGACCGCGCGCTGATATGGACGATGGCCTTGTTTGCCGCGCATGGCTTTTCCCGGCCGCTTCAGGCGATGCTGGTGGAACATAGTCTCGAAAGTCTGCGCTTCGGTGTTTCGACCTTTCAGGCGATCAATGTCGTGATCATCGGTGTGCTTTCGGTATTGATGGCGATGATCATGTTGGCTGGCGTGGTCCAGGACACGATGCAGCGTGAACGTGCGGAGGCCACGATCGACCCACTTTCGGGATTGCTCACGCGCCGCGCCTTTGAAGCAGAAGTTGCGGCGACCTTGGCGCGCGGCAAGGCCGAAGGAATCCCGATTAGCCTGATCGTTGCCGATATTGACCGGTTCAAGCGCATCAATGACGAATTGGGGCACGCCGTTGGTGATATGATCATCAGGGGTTTCGGCCAACTGATTGCCGGCAATATCCGCCCCAACGACATTGCCGGGCGGGTCGGCGGTGAAGAATTCTGCATCGTGGTATGGAATTGCAATGCGGAACAGGCGCATGTTCTGGCCGAACGGATTCGCACGGAGACGATGGGCCTTCGCGCGATTAACGGCGACACGGACATAATCGTCACCGCCAGTTTTGGCGTGGCCGGATTTGGGCCGGGCATGTCCTATCACGATGTCTTCGTACAAGCTGACAAAGCGCTGTATTCTTGCAAGAATGGCGGACGCAACCAAGTCTGCCGCGTGGATCAGCCTGACTTATCAGCTCTCGAATTTGCCCCGAGCAACGTTGTTCCGCTTGCGCGGTAATCGTTCGGTGCTGGACAGCGTTGTGATCGCTGGATAGCACCGCAATCCATGAAAAAGACCATCCTGATGTTCGCCGCTTTGTCATGTTCTGCCGTTGCCGCCGCGCAGCAGTGGGACGGCCCCCTGCAATTTCTTTCGCCGGGGGAAAGCCCCGGTGGCACTGCGGCCATGGCGCAATCCGATCTTCAGCAGGTGGCCGATGCCGCACTTGATGAAGACCGCATCGCGTGGGATTTTGTTGAAGGGATCACCACGGAAGTCGGCCCGCGTCAGGCCGGGACTGAGGCTGAGGCGCGGGCGCGGGCATGGGCCACGGCGTGGCTCAAGGCCAAAGGCTTTGCCAATGTCGCCGACGAACCGTTCATGATGGACACCTGGGTGCCTGGTGACGTGGCGCGCGCGCGCGTGACGGCGCCCTTTGCTCAGGATATGGTGGTATTGCCGCTCGGCAACTCCGCCGCAACGCCCAGCGGCGGGATTGAAGCTGAGGTGGTATTCTTCCGCACGGTGGACGAACTGCGCGCCGCACCAGAAGGCAGCTTGGCGGGCAAGATCGCCTATATCAGCCACCAGATGCGCCCTGCGCAGGACGGGTCGCATTATGGATTTGCAGGGCCAGCGCGCTGGGTTGGGCCCGGCATCGCGGCCAGCAAGGGTGCAATTGGCGCCGTCATCAAGTCAGTCGGCACCGATCACCATCGCAACCCGCACACCGGCGGCACCAGCTTTCCCGAAGGTGTGAAAGCAATACCGGCAGGCGCGCTGAGCCTGCCCGATGCCGAAAACCTTGAACGCATGTTCGCCCGCGCCAAAGGCCGTCCGGTTACCCTCAAGCTTGAAATGAACCCGCGTCAGATCGGCCAGACGCAAAGTGGCAACGTGGTGGGCGAGATTGTGGGGCGCAACCCATCCCTGCCGCCGGTGCTGCTGGCCTGCCATATCGACAGCTGGTGGAACGCGCCGGGTGCCTTCGATGATGGTGCAGGCTGCGCGATCATCGCCGCATCGGCGTTTCACGTGAAACAATCGGGCCAGCCGCTGCGCACCATCCGTGTTTTGATGGCAGGCGCCGAGGAAACCGGGCTCTGGGGCAGCCAAGCCTATAGCAAGGCCCACCCTGACGAGGCTCTGGCGGTCGGGATCGAGAGCGATTTTGGCGCCGACCGGATCTGGCGCTTCGACAGCAATTTCCTTGAAGCCAATCCTGCCTTGCATAAACGTATCGCAGCGGCCGTTGCGCGGTTCGGGGTATCGACCGGCAGCGATGCCGCCACCGGCGGGGCAGACCTCAACATCGTGCGCGATCAGAAAGGCGCATTGATCGATCTGCAGCAGGACGGCACCCGCTATTTCGACCTGCACCACACCCCTGACGATACGCTCGACAAGATCGACATTGCCCAGCTGCGGCAGAATGTCGCGGTGTGGACGCAGGTGGTCGGCATCCTCGCCAATGAAAGCACATCGATCCAGACCGGCGGCCCGATCCCTTCGGCTCCGGCGATCATGCAGGACAAATAGAAGCGCGTCGGCTTCAGAAGAAAAGTGGTCGGGGAGACAGGAT
>JANQTR010000134.1 GCA_030731635.1 Erythrobacter sp.
GGTCAGGGCAGGGCGTGCGAAGGGTTCAGGCGGCAGGGCCGAGAGTTCGTCCACCAACCGCACGATCAGCATCGCCCGCGTCTCTGCTACCGCCGCGCCATGATCCGCCACCTGCGCCTCGACCGCGTCCAGCCAGCGCGCATCTCCGCCATTGTCGAGCAGGCGGCCGCGTTCCCGCAGCGCGGCCTCCAACGCATTCACCCGCCGCGCATGATCGGGCGCGATGGCCAGCGCCATGCGGTCCATGAACCGCCGCCGTGCGCCTGCGCTGTCGGTGAACAATCCGTCCATTGCCGGGGTCAGCCACGATAGTGCCAGCCATTCGGCCAGGCTCGCCGCGCTGGCGGGCGCGCCATTGACGCGCACCAGCCGCCGTCCGGGCTGCCCAGCCTCGGTAAAGGTGCCAAGCCTGGCAGAGATTGTGCCCTGCTCGGTCAGACTCGCGCCGATGGCGAAGGGCAGGGGCGGATCGCCCGGCGCGGCGCGGCGCGCGATATCGCCAAGGTTGGCGCGCCGCAGCCCGCGTCCGGGGCCGAGCAGCGATATGGCTTCGAGCAGGTTGGTTTTGCCCGCCCCATTCTCCCCCACCAGCAGATTGAAATGCGCCGTCTCCGCCAGCGTGGTTGCGGCGTGGTTGCGGACATTTTCGAGGGTGATTTTGCTCAGGGCCATCGTGTCTGCGCGGGTAGCACAGGGCGACGATTTGGCCAGAGCGCGATCCCTGAAATTCCCAATCCCAATCCTTGGGAAATTTTACCAAGCTTTCGCCCGGGTGAACGACCCGTCGCGGTCTTGAAAGCATCGAAATGGCGGAATTCAGCCGTTTTTCGAGTTTGGCACGGCCCATGCAATACACTTTGCATCCCCGGGATGGTCCCGGAACATAGTGAAAAACACCAAGGAGATACAATCATGAACGCCATCGAATCTGCCAACCGCCTGTTCGCCGCCGCATTCTCGGTCGTCATTTCGGCCGCGCTGTTTGCCTACGCGATCGTCCCTGCCAGCCCGAGCCTGATGGCCTGAGCTTCGCCCCTTTCGTCCCATCTTTCATAAAGGATTTTTTCTCATGTTCGGCCCCGAAACCAGCGCCCGCTTTGCCTCTGCCGCCTTTGCCGTTGTGCTGACGATTGCGAGCTTCGCTTATGCAATCATTCCCGCCAGCCCCGGCCTGGTCGCCTGACCGGCGCAGCGTTTGCCATAATTTTCGGATCTGAGGATTTCGCCATGACCAACATCACCAATAGCCCCAACGGCAAGCCGCCCCGCGCAGGCTTCCACCTCGACAAGACCAACAGCAAGGTGTTCGGCGTGTGCGCCGGGATCGGCGACTATTTCGGCATTGATACGATGCTGGTGCGGATCGGCTTTGTTGCTGCAACCCTGTTCGGGTTTGGCGCACCGGTGTTGATCTACCTCGCGGTCGCGCTGATCGCGGACTGAATTTGCTGGCGAGCGGGCACCGCGATCAAGGTGCCCGCTGCCGGGCGATTACATCGCCGAAATCCCGCCATCCAGTTTCAACTCTGCGCCCGTCATGAACCGGCTTTCATCGCTCGCCAGATAGACCACCGCATTGGCGATATCATTGGGTTCGCCCACGAATTTCAGCGGGATCTGCCGGGCCAGCTTTTCCAGCAGCACGTCCCGGTCAAGCGATGCCGCCTTGGCCGTCCCGTCAAGGATGGGGGTATCGACAAAGGTCGGATGGATCGAATTGCTGCGGATGTTCATGCCCTTTTTCGCGCAGTGTAGCGCGATCGACTTGGACAGCATCCACACCGCCGCCTTGGAAGCATTATAGGCCGGCATCGTGTCGCTGGCGATCAGGCCCGCGATCGACGAGATATTGATGATCGATCCCGGCGCATGTTCGCGCATCAGCGGCAGGGACTTCTGGCAGCCGTGAAAGATCGAATTGACGTTGATGTCGAAACAGCGCTGCCAGTCTTCGAAGGTGCAGGTTTCGATATTGCCTGCCACCCCGATCCCGGCATTGTTGACCAGCACGCTGAGCCCGCCGAGTTGTTCGCGTGCGGCATCCACGGCGGCTTCCCATTGCACAGGGTCGGTCACATCATGGGCGATGGCAAAGGCTGTGCCTGCGCCCATTTCGGCGTTGATGATCGCTGCCGTCTCTGCCGCGCCTGCGCCATTGATGTCGGTCGCCAGCACCCGCGCGCCTTCCTGCGCCAATCGGATGCAATGCGCGCGGCCCAGGCCTTGTGCGCCGCCGGTAACCAATGCGAGTTTCCCCGCTACCCGTCCTTCTTTTGGTCGTCCTGCCATAATTCAATCCTCTCCCAGATAGTCCGGTGTCAAAAGCATCGCGATGCGCACATCGACAGCATGGCCCGCACGCCGCCACTCGGCCACGAAGCGTGAAAGATCGCGTAAGGCAACGCGGTGGACGGTGATGTTTTCGCCCTCGGTACCGCCGCCGTCGCCCACGCGCTCCAGCCCGGTGGCTTTCAGCAAGGTGAAGCATTCGGACACCATCCCGGGCGAGGAATAGAATTCGCCCAGCACCTCAAGCTTGCCCGCGCGGTAGCCGGTTTCCTCTTCCAGCTCGCGCGCGGCGGCGGTCAGCGCGTCTTCGCCTTCACCGCCGGCATCATCGCCGACCAGACCAGCGGGAATTTCGAGGCTGAACCGGCTGAGCGCCACGCGGTACTGGCTGACAAGGATCGCGTGGCGCGTGCCATCTGGATCATCATCCAGCGCAATGATCGCCGCCGCCCGGATGCCGCGCGCACGCCCGACATATTCCCAGCGCCCGCGCATTTTGGCGGTGATGAACTGGCCTTCCCACATTACCTGTTCGGGCAGGTCGGCGTCGCGGTCTTTGATCACAGTAACCCTCGTTCATGCTGAGCCTGTCGAAGCATGCTCCCCTAGCGAGCGCCCTTCGACAGGCTCAGCACGAACGGGTCAAGGGGCTATTTCCCTAAACTTCAATCAGCCGGTCGGGCAGCTCGTTCACGTCATCCTCGCTGCGCGGGAAATGCTGGGCGAGCACGAAGCCGACGTCGCGAATGCCGACCGCCAGACCTTCAGCAACGCGGCCGTGCCGGATGTGGCTGAGCATATCGCCCATCGCCTCACCCCAGACTTCGGCAGGGACCATGGCGGCGATGCTTTCATCCGCGATGATTTCCGCCCGGTGTTCGCGCATCGACAGGTAGATCATCACCCCGGTGCGCCCGGTGGTGCGCCGATCCGCGCCAACCTTGAACTGCCGCACGGCCTGATTGTGGACGCGGATGGTCTTGGTGGGGCCGGGGATTAGCGCGAATTTGAGCGGTTCCCACTGCTGAATCAGCATCACGGTGACGAATTTCAGCAGGCCGAGCGCAATCACCATGCTGGCAAGTTCGCCGGTGCTCCATTGGTGGCCCCAGCCGCCAAAGGCCCAGTCCCATGTGTCGAGAAAAGGTTCGGGAAAAGCAGCAAATATACTCATCGCGGTAAAGGCCGCGCCTACCGCCCACAGCAACGCGACATCGGTGTACCCATCCGACCGGTCGGCCAGCACGGTCACGATCTCGCCCGACGTATGTGCCTCAGCCGCAGTGACTGCTTCGCCCACCAGCTTACGCCCGGCATCATCAAGATAGGCCATTTCTACCACCCCCCCGATGCGCCGCCGCCGCCGGAACAGCCGCCGCCCAAGCCCCCAAACCCGCCCCCGCCGCCCCCGCCCAAACCCCCACCACCGCCCCCCCAGCCCCCGCCCTCAA
>JANQTR010000135.1 GCA_030731635.1 Erythrobacter sp.
CCTGCACCCAGCACGCGGGCGAGCAGGATGTCGCGGGCAAAGCCGAAGACCCGGCTGACCAGTGTCAGGCCGCCGATGGTGCCGACGTTTTTGAGCAAGCTCATCGCAGGTGCCCCAGGCCGGGCGCGTTGATCAGGCGTTACCCGTCACCGGTGCAACCGGCTGCCCGCCTGCGGCTTCTTCGGCGCGGCGTGTTGCCAGCTGCTGAGCGTACAGCCCGTTGAAATCGACCGGATCGACCAGCAGCGGCATGAACCCGGCATCGCGCACCGCATCGGCCACCACGCCGCGGGCAAACGGGAACAACAGGCGCGGTGCTTCGGCATAGAGGAACGCGTGGGCCTGATCTTCCGACAGGTTGCGCATTCCGATCAGTCCGCAATAGGCCAGATCGACGATATAGACCGTGCCGCGCGCCGATGTGGCGGTGACCGTCAACTTCAGCGTCACTTCGTGTACTTCGTGGCCTGCCGGTTCGGCGGCGATGTTGAACTGCACGTCGATCGCGGGCGCTTCGGCCCATTGGAATACGTCAGGCGCGCTCGGATTTTCGACCGAGAGATCCTTCACATATTGGGTGATGATGCCAACCGCAGGCTGCGTATCGGCGCCATTGGGCACCGGGCCGCCTGCGCCATTACCAGCATTGTCGAGATCGGTGAGGACGCCTTCTTCGTCGGCCATTGGTCTGGTGTCTTTCGTGTAAAGTAACAGGTAAAAATGGTAACAGAAATTGCGCGTGGTGCACCACAGGGATGCGCCGAAGAGCGCTTGCGGCGCGCCTAGCAGGGGCGCGGCGCGCCCGCAACCGCGCGCTGCGGCGATCCGCGGTCTGCACCGCGTTCATGATCGGAAAGTCGGTTTCGACACGCAGCGCAACCTATTCACCGTTGGCGAATTGTAATCGATACCCATTTAAGGCAGGACAGGAACTCTTGGGTGGCTTGTGTGCATCAGCATAAATGCGCCCTGTTGGCAGATCGGATTGACACTGTGCTTGAAATCGTACTCCTCGCCATGGTGGCCGCGTTTCTCGGCCTTCGCCTCTACTCGGTGCTTGGTCGCCGAGCCGAGCAGGAGGAAGAATCCGTGCCGCAACGGTTTGACGCGGACGACAAGTCTGACGGAATTCCGCGCCCGGCTCCCGCTGCGCTGGTGGCAGCGCCCCGCCCGGTTGAGCTGGAAGGCGTGATGCCGGCGGTCGAACGGGCGCTGCGCGACATCGCGGCGGCGGATAGCAAGTTCAATCTTTCGCAATTCGTCGAAGGCGCGCGCGGGGCCTATCGCATGGTGCTCGAAGCCTATTGGAACGCGGACCGCGAAACCTTGCGCGAATTGTGCGACGATGATGTCTATGCCGGGTTCGTCGCCGCGATCGACGCACGCGAAGCGGCGGGCGAAACACTCGCCAATGCGCTGATCCGGATTGAAGAAACCCGCATTCATTCCGCCTCGCTCAATGGCAAGACCGCGCGGATTGCCCTGCTGTTTGTCGCTGATGTGGCCTCTGTCACCCGCGACAAAGATGGCACGGTGATCGCAGGCTCGCTGGATGATGCGATCGAAAGCCGTGATGTCTGGACCTTCTCGCGCAATACCGCCTCGCGCGATCCCAACTGGCTGCTCGACGAAACCGACGAAGGTTGATTCGGACGGTTTATTCGGGAGCCTGATTCGCGGGTTTGTTTCGCGGGCCCTGCCGCCCCTTTCGCTGAGGAACCTGTAATGCGGCCGGTGCTTGTTCTTGCGATGCTGGTTGCGCTTGCGGGTTGTGGCCGGGTCATCCCGCAGGGCAGCGTCCCTCCGCCGGTGGTGACTGCACCGATTGGCCCGGTCGCGGCCAATGCGGTGATCGCCGGGATTGCGGCCGGCCCTGCCTTTGCCGCGCTACCCGTCGCGGATAACGATGCGCGCGGCGCGCTGGCGAGTTTTATCGAATCCTGCCCCAAGCTGCTGACGCGCGATGATGTCAGTGGACTGACCCGGCGCGAAGATTGGCGCGCGCCTTGCGATGTTGCGCGCAGCTGGGAACCGGCCCGCGCGCGAACGTTCTTCGCCGAACAATTGACCCCTGTGCAAGTCGGCGATGGCCGTGCCTTTGCGACCGGCTATTTCGAGCCCGAGATTGCCGGAAGCCGGACGCGGCGCGCGGGGTTTCAGGTGCCAGTCTATGCCATGCCGCACGATCTGGTCCGCGCCAAGGCCGGCGATTTCCCCGACGATGTCCCAGCCGCTGAACGCACCGGCCGTGCGCCCTTGGGCCGCTATGACGCGCAGGGCCGCTTTGTGCTTTATCACGAGCGTGCGGAGATTGAGAAAGGGGCGCTCGATGGCAAGGCCACGGTGATCGCCTGGGCGGCGGACCCAGTCGAATTCTTCTTCCTGCAAATCCAAGGCTCTGGCCGCCTGCGCACGCCCGAAGGTGAGGTGATCCGCATCGGCTATGCCGGGCAGAACGGTCGGGAATATACCGGTGTCGGCGCTATCATGCGGGAACGCGGCTTGCTGGGCGATGGGCCGGGCAAGTATTCCGGTTCGATGCAGGGCATCATGGCTTATATCCGCGATAATCCGCGCGATGGGGCGGATCTGATGCGGCTCAACAAAAGCTGGATATTCTTCGCAGAAGTAAAGGGCGATGGCCCCTTGGGCGCGCTGGGCGTGCCGGTGCGGCGCGAAAGTTCGGCTGCCGCTGACCCGGCGTTTGTACCGCTGGGCGCGCCGGTCTGGCTCGATCTTGACCGGGCTGAAGCCAACGGCTTGTGGGTGGCGCAAGACACCGGCGGCGCAATCAAGGGCGCGAACCGGTTTGATACCTTCTGGGGCGCAGGTGAGGATGCGCGGCGAATTGCAGGCGGGATGAGCGGGCGCGGGCGCGCTTATGTGCTGATCCCGCGCAGCGCCGCCGCCCGGCTCGGCGCAAGTCGGCGATGAGATCACCGCGCGGGCTGTCGAGTGGTGAGCAGGCGGCATGGGCGCATCTGGCGGCGAGTGTCACGCCAATGCCGGGGCGCAAACGGCCCGCGGTGCCCGCTCCTCCCAGGGCCCCCGCGCCAGCGCAGGCCAAACCTCCCGTTCCAGCCAAACTGGCCAAGCCCGTCAAGCCATCGCCCAAGCCGCGCGCGCCTCTTCCGCCTCCGCGTGCCGCAGAGGAGCAGCCGGGCCTTGATTCGCATTGGGACCGGCGGATGAAAGCAGGGCGGTTGGATCCAGACCTGACGCTGGATCTGCACGGCCACACGCTAGATACCGCCTATGATCGGATCATGGCCGGGATCGATCAGGCGCGGATGATGAATGCGCGGGTGGTGCTGGTGATTGCCGGGCGTGAACGGCCGGTTGATCCGGCCGACCGGATGGCGAAACGCGGCGCGATTCGTGCAAAGCTGCTCGATTGGCTGGCGGCGAGCCGCCACGGCTCTGCCATCACTGCCGTCCGCCGCGCGCATATCCGCCACGGCGGCGAAGGCGCGCTGTATCTGATATTGAAACGGCGCGGCTGATCGCCAAGCGTCCGCCCAAGGCCCGCCCAAATACCCATACCAGTGACGCACGCACGGATTTCGGGGCTCATCCCTAGAGCGCCCTTCACCCGGATCGCATGGGTGTTGTGTAGTCTGATTTACTATGGCTTGGGAACGGGTTTTGCATGTGCGGATGACATCGGCCCGCGCCCGGCTGCTCGCGGCGACGTTGCTGACAGCGGCAGC
>JANQTR010000136.1 GCA_030731635.1 Erythrobacter sp.
ACGGGACGCCAGAACATGTAATGGTATTTGCCATCCATCATGGCGACGTAGGAATCGACCCATGCCATTTCTGCCAAAGCAAGAAAGCGGGCATCATCCACCAAGCTGCGCCCGGGACGGCCGATCAACTGATTGAGGACTATTCGCACATCACGCCCGGCCCAGAACTTGCCGATGTCGGTTTGTTCAGTGGTGCGATCTTTCGATTTTTTCGCCCCGATAGCTTTTACTTCATTGAAATCACGAGCCCATACCTCGCTGTTCAAAGCCACTGGCGGAACAGGCCGCATTTCATCGGGAGTTGTCATGATCCAAGGCGTTTGTTTCGCCACTATTGTACCCGCCAAGATCGTGGTTTGCACGTAGATGCCCGGTGTTTGGGGGCGGGGCACCGGGTCTTTGCCCTCGGCATTGGAATTGGCTCTGGCGGCGATGACGGAGGCCGCTGCCTCGGCACCGACTTTCTCACCATTGTCGCGAGCAATTTTGTCAGTGATGGCGTCGAGTGACGTTTTCAGTGCGCCGTCAAACATACTTTTCTGATCGGCACACACAACTAAGAGCACATCGTGCGCGGCGCGTGCAGCAGCAGCTTCCGGTGAGCTGCCTTCCGGCGCTTCCAGCATTGTGGTGTAGGGCGTGTATTTCGGCGTGATCGCATTGATGGCTTCGAACATAGCCACGTTGACCATGGCATCGGCATCAAGCTGTCGCGGATCTTCGCATTTGTCCGCTTGGGCTCGCCACTGGGTCAACACATTATTAACGACACCGGCGGAGGCGTTTGTTGCCGTAAATGGTGCGGTAATTGCGACGGAAAGCATCAACGAACGAAAGACATTGCGCATAAATTATTCCCCCCAGCCCTATTTGGGCTGTTTACAAGTCACCAGCCATACCCCTTTCCGGCCTCAAAATCGCATCGCAACGATCTACGAACGCATCGGCATTGCCGTGTTTCACGCTTGTGGCGGCCGCTCTACTTGCGGTTTTGAGGCGTCTTTGAGGGGAGGTGTGAGCCTAACCCAGGTGCGTAAATGGACGTGCGCCAAAATTCGATCAAGCGCGCGATCGTCAAAAAAGCGTCAATTCTGTAATGCGTTGGGCAGCGCACCCGGATCTGCGAAGCGCGAGGCTTCAAGGCGTTGACGCAATGACCACGATCAGATCGCTAGCTGAATGACAGCGTCTGGCTAGTAGGATGGCTTGCCCGAACAGGTCCGGGCCAAACAGCACGGGGCTTTCGCCAGCCGTTCCGGTTGCATGGGCATGTCGTCTGATTGCCCATCTTTTTCGGCCACCTGTGTGCTGGTCGAGTTGATCGGCGACAATCGCTTGCACGCCTTTATTTACGTGAACGTGCCTGACGGTCTTCACCCGCCCGCTTGATAGCGGGTCCAGCGCTTCAATTGTGGCCCTGCATTGCGTCTGTGCTTTCAGCCCCAACCGCAAATTGGTTTAGGTTGCTCCAAGATATGCGCCCATATTGGCAGCGGCGCGTCGCACCATTTCCGTCAACACGGAATTGAGTGCATCCGCTTGTGCAGCCGGCATCTTTTTCTGATGCGACAGACCGCCCGCAGCTGCCTTCACCCCCTTATACCCCCGCCAGTAACCGCACCCCCACCACCAGTACCAGCGCGGCGGTCAGCCAGCGGATCCATGCAGGCGGCAGCAACCGCGTAGCAAATAAGCTGCCGATCTGTCCCCCAATTACCACCGCCAATAACAACGGCAGCGCCGCGCCCAACGCCTGCCCGAACAGGCCAGGACCGTTCTTCAGCATTTGTCCGCCCAGCCCGAATAGTGAGTTGACGAGAATAAACAGGCTCGCCGTAGCAGCGATACCGCGCGGCGCCTCCCACCGTGCAAGGTGCAACAACGGCGCAAGGAAAATCCCGCCGCCGATACCCACCAGCCCGGCAAAATATCCGAGCGGTCCAGCTGCCAGCGGCATCCATTTGGCAAACCGCGTTGGCGCACCGCTGTCATTCTCGCGCACCGGGAGCAGCATTGTCAGGCTGGTCAGCACCAGACTGGCACCCAGCAGCGTCAAAAACGCCACCTCCTTGATTGGGGTCAGGCCGCCAAGGAAGCTTGCCGGAGCTCCGAGCGCCACGATTACCAGAGCCTTGCGCCACGGGGTCAATCCAGCGCGGGCAAAGCGCAGGCTCGAACCCGCCACCACGACGATATTGCACGAAAGCGAAATCAGCGGCAGCAACCGGTAATCAAGCCCTGACAGCGCCAGCAGGGCGGAATAGGTCGATCCTCCGCCGAACCCGACGCTGGCATAAAGCAGCGCGGTGACAAGGAACGCGAACGCCAATAGCGCCGGAACCGCGCCGACCATCACCGCCCCTTCCTATGTCTTAGGCGTTCTGGGCAGCGCTGATCGCGCCGTGGCAATGCTTGTACTTGTTGCCCGACCCACAGGGGCACGGCGCATTGCGGCTGATCTCGAGATTGGCGAAGGGGTTGTCGGTGTTTGCTCCGCCCGGCCCCGTCGCTGCGCGCGGACTGCCGGCGAGCGAGCCGAACAGTTCGGGCCGCAATTCCGACCCATCGCCGTCGTTCGAATTGTCCATCCCGGTGAAGGGGTCAATGTGCCCGGTGAGGAAATCGGGAAGGTCAGGCAGTGACTGCACCTGCGGCGGTTCGATCCGCAATTCGGCGCGGAACAGGATTCGAGTAACTTCCTCGCGCAGGGTATCGAGCATGCTTTCGAACAGACCAAAGGCTTCCTGCTTGTATTCGTTGATCGGCTGTTTCTGCGCAATGCCGCGCATCCAGATCACCTGACGCAGCGCATCGAGTGTGGCGAGGTGTTCTTTCCAATGGTGGTCCAGCTGCCGCAACAGCACGTCCTTTTCGACGATCCGCCACATCGCGGGATCGCTCGCCATCTTGGTTTCGGTCAGTTCGTCGGTCAGAGTACGCAGACGTTCTTCGAGCAGCTCCGGTTCGACCTGATCTTCGGCCAGCCACTCATCAAGTGGCGGTGCGAGCCCGAAGATTTCTTCAATCTTGGTTTTCAGCCCAGCAATATCCCATTGTTCGGGGTAGGATCCCGGCGGACATGCGGTGCCAACCATCGTGTTGATCGTATCATGTCGCATATCGACCACGACATCATCAACCGCTTCGGAATCCATGATTTCGGCGCGCTGTTCGTAAACCACCTTGCGCTGATCGTTCATCACATCGTCGTATTGAACCACCTGCTTGCGGGTGTCGTAGTTGCGCGCTTCGACCTTTTTCTGCGCCGTCTCAATCGCTTTTGAAAGCCACTTGGAGCCGATCGCCTCACCATCAGCGAGGTTCGATTTCATCATCTTCGAAAACAGCGTGTCGGGGCCAAAGATGCGCAGCAGGTCATCCTCAAGGCACAGATAAAAGCGCGACAGACCAGGATCGCCCTGTCGGCCCGAACGGCCGCGCAGCTGGTTGTCGATGCGGCGCGATTCGTGACGTTCGGTGCCCAGCACGAACAGGCCACCTGCCGCAATGACCTGCCTTTTCTCCTCGGCCACTTCAGCGCGGATGCGGGCGATAGCGGCATCGCGATCTGGCCCTTCGGGCAGTTCGGAAAGTTCATCGCGGATGCGGTATTCGATATTACCGCCAAGCTGAATATCGGTTCCGCGCCCGGCCATGTTGGTGGCGATCGTCACCGCGCCAAGCCGCCCGGCCTGCGCAACGATACGCGCTTCCTGTTCGTGGAACCGCGCGTTCAGCACCGAATGCGGGACTCCTGCTTCATCAAGAAACTGGCTGAGCATTTCAGACTTTTCAATCGACACCGTACCGACGAGGACTGGCTGGCCGATGGCGTTCTTTTCCTTGATACCTTTGGCAATCGCGCCGAATTTGTCGACCGTGCTTTTGTAAAACTCATCTTGTTCATCAACGCGGGCGACCGGCAGATTGGTCGGGATTTCGACCACGCCGACCTTGTAAATATCCCAGAACTCAGCCGCCTCGGTCGCGGCCGTGCCGGTCATGCCCGAAAGCTTGGGATACATACGGAAATAGTTCTGGAAGGTGATCGAAGCCATCGTCTGGTTTTCAGGCTCGATCCGTACGCCTTCCTTGGCCTCGACCGCTTGGTGCAGCCCGTTCGACCAGCGGCGGCCATCCATCATGCGTCCGGTGAATTCATCGATGATGATGATCTTGTCATCCTTGATGATGTAATCCGTGTCGCGCTTGCGCGCGAAATTGGCCACCAGCGCTTGATCCAGATGGTGGACGACCTGCGTGTTTTCGACATCATAAAGGTTATCGGTGGCCAGCAGCTCTTTTTCGATGAGCAGTTTTTCCACCTCCTCCAGGCCATCTTCGGTCAGTTGGACGCGCTTCACCTTTTCATCGATGTCGAGCCAATCGACCGGGATTTCGCGCGCGACCTGATCTAGCGCCACGTAAAGTTCGGACTTGTCTTCGGTCGGGCCGGAAATGATCAGCGGGGTGCGCGCTTCGTCAATCAGGATCGAATCCACCTCGTCCACAATCGCGAAGTTGAACGGGCGCTGCGCCATTTGGGCACGTTCGTGCTTCATATTGTCGCGCAGATAGTCAAAGCCAAATTCGTTGTTGGTGCCATAGGTGATGTCGGCGTTGTAAGCGTCGCGCTTGGTTTCTTCCGGCATGTTCGGGACAATCACCCCAACGCTAAGGCCCAGCCAGTTGTACAGCTGCCCCATCTCGGCTGCGTCGCGCCGGGCGAGGTAGTCATTCACTGTGACAACGTGAACACCTTTGCCTTCAATGGCGTTGAGATAGACCGCCAGCGTCGCCATCAATGTCTTGCCTTCGCCGGTGCGCATTTCTGCGATTTCGCCCCGGTGGAGCACGATCCCGCCGATCAACTGGACATCGAAATGGCGCATTTCGAACACCCGCACCGATGCCTCACGCACCGTGGCGAAAGCTTCGGGCATGATTTCGTCAAGCTTTGCGCCATTATCAATCAGCGCGCGCAGCTTGATGGTCTGCCCCTGCAATTCGGAATCGCTAAGCGCCTGAAGCTGCGGCTCCAGAGCGTTGATCTGATTAACGATTTTACCCAGTGATTTGACATATCGGTCGTTGGTCGAACCGAACACAGATTTGACGATAGAATTGAACATGAAAAGCAGACCTTTGAAATTGGGGTGTCCGCAGCAGCGGGCCTGAAAAGGATTTGAAGCATCCGCGCACGGCCCATAGGCGAAGCGCGTAAAGCCAGAAAATAATGGAAAAACGCCGCCTATTCGTAGGCGCGTTCGATCCCCATCAAGACCGGAAGACGCAGAGCGCGCGGTGTGGCCGGGCAGCTTTCAGGCGCTTCGACTTCGCGGCTTTGGCTCAGCGTCGTAGGTGCAGTCTGCACCGGTGCGCTTTCGATCCCCGATGTTTCTTCGCCAGCAGCAGCGGCAATGCTTGAATTGCATGCCAGCGCCTCAGTCAGCGACGCTTGCGCTGGGCTGCCAAACGCAGCAAGCCCGGTGAGAAGGGCCAGAAGAGCAAGGATATGCCGGGTCATCGTTCCGCACAAATAGGGAATCGCAGTCGTTTCGTCCACCAGCTTGTGCGATATTTACGCCGCGCGTTCTGCGTCCTAGAGCGCGGCCATGCAGATCGAACGTTCGCCCCTCGCCCGCCCCTTCCCGCAATTGCCCGAAATCGCAGGCGTGACGCTGCGTATTGCACGGGCACGTTACAAGGAATGGGATCGCTGCGACCTCACTTTTGCTGAACTGGCCGAAGGCACCGCGGTAGCAGGCGTTTTCACCAAAAGCGCCTGCGCCTCGTCCGAGGTTGAGCTTGGACGTGAAGCGGTCAAGGCGGGCCGCGCGCGGGCGCTGATCGTCAATGCCGGAAATTCCAACGCCTTCACTGGTCATCGCGGGCTTGAAGCGGTTGAACAGATCATGGCGCAGGTCGCAGGCCACATCGGCTGCCCACGCGAACAGGTATTCGTGTCATCCACCGGTGTCATCGGCGTGCCCTTGCCCAAGGACAAGGCGCGTGTCGGGGTAGAAGCAGCGCTGCATGCGGAACCTTGCGAATGGGGGGACGCAGCCGCCACTATCGGCACAACAGACACTTTTCCCAAAGGCGCGGGCGCTTCAGCCATGATCGGCGAAACCCGCGTTGAACTCGCCGGGATCATCAAGGGTTCGGGCATGATCGCACCCGATATGGCGACCATGCTCGGCTATGTTTTTACCGATGCTGATGTCGCCCCGGCATTTCTGCAAGAGGCCTTGGAGCGCGCCAATACCGCAACGTTTTCGTGCATCACGGTCGATGGCGACACCTCGACTAGCGACACAGTGATGGCCTTTGCCACAGGAAAGGCTGGCAACGCGCGGATCGAAAGCTGGGACAGCCCTGGCGCAGATGCGTTCGCGGCGGCTCTTGCCGATGTGTGCCGCAATCTTGCACACCTCGTTGTTCGCGACGGAGAGGGTGCTCAAAAATTCATCACCATCCGCGTGAGCGGCGCGGCAAGCGATGACAGCGCGCGGCGCATCGGCCTCAGCATCGCCAACTCGCCACTCGTAAAGACAGCGATTGCAGGTGAGGATGCAAATTGGGGCCGCGTGGTGATGGCAGTAGGCAAAGCGGGCGAACCAGCGGATCGTGACAGGCTTTCGATTGCGTTTGGCGGCGTGTGGGCCGCGAAAAACGGCCTGCCGGTTGATGACTATGACGAGGCCCCGGTCGCAGCGCATCTTAAGGGCGACGAAATCGATATCGCGGTCGATCTTGGGCTTGCTGAAGGTCACGCCACGGTTTGGACCTGCGACCTTACTCACGGCTACATAGCCATCAACGCAGATTACCGTTCGTGAGCGCGCCCGGCATGTCGGCTTTGGACGGAGAGATCCGCGATCTGATGCGTTTTGCGGCGCAGCGTTCGATGCTGCCGCGCTTCCGCCAG
Organism: Erythrobacter sp.; assembly: GCA_030731635.1. Lineage (GTDB taxonomy): Bacteria > Pseudomonadota > Alphaproteobacteria > Sphingomonadales > Sphingomonadaceae > Erythrobacter. Next base: position 6,932 of record JANQTR010000136.1, read on the forward strand.
CTCGCCGCGCATGAGATCGAGATGAAGGGCACAGACGATCCCGTCACCATCGTTGACCGCGAGGTCGAGGCGTTCCTGACCGAAGCCTTGACCAAACTTGCCCCCGGCGTCGCAGTGGTGGGAGAAGAAGCCGTCCACGCCGACAAATCGGTGCTCGATCACCTATCGGGCCAGTGCTGGATCATCGATCCTCTGGATGGCACGGCCAACTTTGCCGAAGGCAAGGAGCCGTTCGGGATAATCATTGCACTCGCCGACGCTGGCCGCGCGGTGGCGGGATGGATCTATGATCCGAACAAGGACCGCTTTTGCCACGCCCGTGCGGGAGAAGGTGCCTTTGTCGACGGCGCGCGCATCACCGCGCGCACAACCGGGCAAGCGTGTCCGGTCACTGCGGTCAGCCGGATTTTCCTCACACCCGAACAATCAGCAATGGTCGATGCCAAGCTGGCACCGCACTACACGCTGGTCGACATTCCGCGCTGCGCTGCCGAGCAGTACCCGCGCCTCGCGCTGGGCGAAAACGACGTGTCCAGTTTCAAGCGCACGCTTGCATGGGATCACGCCGCAGGCATTCTGTGGCTCAACGAAGCGGGTGGCAAGGCAGCCCGGCTCGATGGCAGCGAATACCGGGTGGACGAACACGGCCGAGACGACACCCTCAAGGGCCTCGTCGGCGCGTCCAGCCCCGCGATATGGGATGAATTTGTCGCGCGGGTGATGGGCTAGAAACCCCTCGTCATCCCGGGCCAGGCCCGGGATGACGCGTTTTTCAAAGTTCGCTTTCGAGCCAGGCCTTCAATTGCCCCTTGGGTGCGGCGCCCAGTTTGCGCGCTACAGCTTCGCCGTTCTTGAACAACACCATCAGCGGGATCGACTGCACGCCCATCTGCGCTGCGATGTCGGTGTTTTCCATGATATCGATCTTGGCGATCCGCACTTGCCCGGCCAACTCCTCGCTGATTTCCTCCAGCGCTGGCGCGATCATCTTGCACGGCCCGCACCAGTCTGCCCAGAAATCGACCAGCACGGGGGTATCGCTGTCGAGCACATCAGCCTGAAAGCTGGCATCGGTGACGTTGACGGTGGCCATTATCGTGTTCTCCTGTTGGCGCGCAGCATATGAGCGGCGGGCGTTGCAATGCAATCTAATGCGCCGCCTTGTTCACTCAATAGCGATCGGGACATAGGTTTGCTGCGGGGTCTCCAACTCAGGCTTGTACCGCGCCAAGGCTTCGGGGTCGAGATCGAACAAGACCGGGGCATGGGTGTATAGCACCCCTGCCCGCACTTCACGCCCCGGATAGATCGCATCAAGCGCGGCGACATAGGCCGCCATCTGGCGCAGAGTTGCAGCCGGGATCGCGCCAGCATGCGCAGGCGGGCGGCGAGTGGTCTTGAAATCCACCACGGTTATGCGCGCTTCTTCAATGTGCAGGCGATCCACAGTGCCTGCCACGACCACCCCGCCAACCGTCGCTGCCAGCGGGACTTCGGCCAGCGCTTGCGCAGAGAACAGCGCAGCAAAATCGGGATGATCAAGCACGCCGACGGCAGAAGCGAGCATCTCCTCGCGAACCGCCTGCGCCAGATCATCCGCCTGCCGCGCAAGCCAGCTGCGGGCCGTTTCGACGCGGTCAGCCGCGGGCACATCGGGCAGGCGTTCAAGCAATCGGTGGATCAGGCTACCGCGCCGCGCCGCATCGCGTGCGGCATCGGGCGCAAGCGGCGGCTGAGCCCCACTATCTTCGCCCACATTGGACGGCGCAAGCGGGCGCGGCGGGCGCGGTTCAGGGCCAATCGGCGTCACCATCCAACTTGGCCAATCGGCCGCAGCGCCGCAATCTTCAAGCACCGCGACGTCGGGCACCAAAGAATCAGCGCGGCGGCCCCATTCCTTGCGCCAATACCAGACGGGATCGTCCAGTTCGTCCGTTTCGAACAGCGGGACGAGCCGGGCGTACCAGCTGTCTTCGTGCGGCACGCCCTTCTTTGCTTCATTCTTGTTGAGCGAGCCGCCGATGAACAGTGCCTCTTCAGCGCGGGTCAGCGCGACATAGAGCAGCCGCCAATGCTCCTGCATCGCCGCTTGCTTCGCGGCTTCTTGCGCCTCGGCCAGCCGCTGCTTACGCTCGCCAGTGTTCAGCGGTGGCAAAGGTACCTTGCGCACCCTGTCGGGATCAGACTCGAGCGAGAAAGCATCGTCATCAAGTGTCAGATCCTTCGGATCGCCCGGCGCGCCAGTGGCATCGGCCAGGATCACGATCGGCGCCTGTAATCCCTTTGATCCATGCACAGTCATCACCCGCACCTGACCGGTGGCGCTGTCCGAATCGCGCTTGATATCGCCGGTTCCCGCATCAAACCACTGGAGGAAACCCGCTAGACTCGACCAGTGCTCGGCCTCGAACACAAAGGCAGCGTTGACCAGTTCATCGAGCGGGTCGTTCGCCTCGCTCCCCAACCGCGCAATCAGCCGCGCCCTGCCTTGCCACGGTCCGGTCAACAGCCAGCTGATCAACGCCTGCGGGGTCTGGTAGTCGGCAAGCCGCAGCAACTCGCGCAACCTTTCCGCAGTTTCGAGCACCTGTCGCGGCGCGTCATCGCGGCGCAGATGATCCCAGAGGCGCACCTTGTCCGGCCGCGGCACGTGGGCAAGAATATCGTCCTGAGTCCACCCGATCAGCGGCGAGGCGAGCAGGTTCGCCAGACTGAGATCATCCAACGGCTGTGCTGCAAACCGCAGCGCGGCAAGCACATCCTTGACCGCCAGCGGCGCGCCCAGCCGCAGCCGATCAACCCCCGCCACCGGCACGCCGCGCGCATACAGCTTTGCGACGATCTGCACTGCCAGTTCCTTGCGCTGGCGTACCAGCACCATGATGTCGCCTGCCTGCGCGTTGCGACGCCCGCCCTTTTCAAGCACGAAAGGCTCACCATCGGGACTGAGCCAGCGTTGCACCTGCTGCGCGATTTTATCGGCGAGCATCGTGTCATGGCGTGGCAGCCAGTCGTGTTGCTCGCTCTCGCTGCTGCTGTGATCGTCGTCGTCATCCTCGGTCTCGCTCTTGTCTGGCACGACCGGCGGCCACAGGGTGACGAGACCCGGGCGATCATCGCCCTTGTGCTCCGACGGCGCCTTGTCGAGCCCGAAGGCACCAAACCCCAGCAACGCGATCATCCGGTTGACGAATTCGAGCACAACGTTGGCGGTGCGGAATGATTGGCCCAGATCGAGATCGCGCCAAACCGGCTCCCGACGGTTGATCCGCGCGGCCCGGATGCCATCGCGCGCTTGCATTATCCGCGCTTCAACCTTGTTTTTGGCGCGAGCAAAATTTTCGGGGCTGGTGCCCTGAAACCCGAAAATCGCCTGCTTGTAATCACCCACGGTGAAGATCGTCCGCAGCTTGTCGCCGCGCGCGCCTTCGCCGCTGAAGAAATCGTCGATCAGCGCAAAGACGATGTCCCATTGGCTTTGGTTGGTGTCCTGCGCTTCATCGATCAGGATGTGATCGAAATGGCGGTCTAGCTTGTAGCGGATCCAGTCAGCCGCTTCGGAATTGCCGAGCAGATGCGCGGCCTTGCGGATCAGGTCGGCAAAATCGAGCAGGCCTTCGCGGGACTTGCGCGCTTCCCAACGCAACGCAAAAGCGCGCCCGATTTCGAGCGCTGCGGTCACAATTTCTGCGGTGGCGAGCAGGCTTTGACGTTCGTCGGCCTGCACCAATGCGTCAGCCACAGCTTGCTGATGGGCTACAAAACTCGGATCGAACTTTGCTGCGTGCCGAAGATTGCCATTGGGTAGCAGCTTGGCATTCACGACCGTGCCGATTAGGCAGCCCTGCGCGCCAGCACGATCAACATGATCAAGTTGCAGCCAGTGCTCAATCGCACTGATCGACGCGTCACCTGCAGGCTTACCCCACAACTTGAGCGCGGTCTGGATCGCCAGCAATTGATCGTCGGGAAACAGATCAGGATCGAGCGGCTCGCTGGCCCATTGTGCGCCAGCGTCAGCGGGCATCCCCAGCATCTGCCGCACTCGCGCATCCATCGGCGATTGCCATGCCGCGGTGCCGTGCCACAGGTCATGCGCATCGGCGGCGCGCATCAACCACTTTTGCAGCGCGCTGGGTTCCTTGCGGGTCGTGAAAAGTGTGATCGCACCCAGCAGTCGGCTGTCCTGCGTCGCTTCTGCCTCTTCAATCAGATCGGTCAGCACTCCGCGCGCCAGCAGGTCCCGGCTGCGATCATCCATCACCCGCGTCCCCGGCGCAAGCTCGGCTTCCTCGGGGAAATTGCCGATCAGGAACTGCGCAAAGGCGTGGATCGTATCGATCCGGAGGCCTCCGCCCGGGCAATCGAGCACGCTGGCAAACAGGCTGCGTGCGCGCTCCTGCGTGGCCGGGCCAATGTCAGCGCCCAGATTTTCCAGCTCCTTGGCCAGCATGCCGGCCGGCAGCCTCACCCATCGCGCCAGCACGGCGTTGATGCGGTTCGCCATTTCCGCTGCCCCTGCCTTGGTAAAGGTCAGGCACAGGATCTGCGACGGCGCGACATCTTCGCGCAGCAACAATCGCAGCACCCGTGCGGACAGCACCTGCGTCTTGCCTGTCCCGGCCGAGGCGGAGAGCCACACATTGTCATCCGGATCGGCAGCTTGCAGCTGGTTGCCGTGCAGCGGATAGACCTGACCCCCGCCCCCGCTCATGCCGCCTCTCCCGCATCGCTCAATGTCGCGATCCATTCTTCCAAACGCATTAGCTGATCATAGTCAGTATAGCCCTGATAATCCGGGTTTTCGCGCGCTCTAAAGGGTTCGGCGCCCTTGATGTAATCCCGGATCGCTTCGGCGAGCTTGTCTGCGTGGTGGGGCAGAAACTCTTCGAGGGGCAAGCCGCGCTCGCGCGATTCCAGCTTGAGCGGGCTCTGGCGCTTGCCGAACTCATCATCCTTCTTGCCGAACGACCAATATTCGAACCGCGTCGCAATTCCCGCAGGAACACCGTCCTTGGCAAAGCCCCCGGCGCCGCCAATCAGCCCGAGCAGGCCAAGCTGGAGCGCAAAGCCCGCCGTGACCTCTTTCTTGCTCGGCACACGCCCGGTCTTGTAGTCGACGATGGCGAGTGTGCCGTCGGGCAGTCGGTCGATCCGGTCGGCGCGGCCGATGACCTTCACTCCCTCAAATGTCATCACGCCTGACGCCTCGCTCGCCAGCAACGTCCGGCCCTCTGCGGCATCTTGATCAATCCACGCCTCAAACCGCTCCAGCGCCGCAATCAGGCGCGGTTGCCACAGCGCGCGGAACAACGGATGAACCCGCTCGGCAGCGAATTGTGCGGCAGCAAAAGGCGCGATCGGCAGGGCCGGATCAGCGGTGCGCGCCCTGTGCCACTTGTCGAGGATATCGTGCACCAGCGTTCCCCGAAGCGCAGGATCACTGAACGGATCGGCGGCCAGCGAATCAAGCCGCTTCAAACCCAAGATCGCCTGCGCATAAAACTGGTAGGGGTCGCCCAGCAGCCGGTCTAACGCGGTGACCTTGATCGCGACATCGCGCAGGGCAGGTGCAGGTTCGGGCGCGGGGCGCGGATAGGCATCTGCTCTGGGGCGTTCGCGGTCGAGATGGGGAAGCAGCAGTGGGATTGCCGTCTCGCGGTGCTCTATCGCCAGATCATCACCCAGCAGCGCCTCGACTCGCAGCAGAAAACGTGATGGCAGTGTCGGCCCCTCGGCATCGCGCAAGGCTCGGCTGAGCACCACCTGCGGCGCGCCCAAGGCTCCGGCAAGGTCGTGCGCAGCCAGGCCGATCCGGAACTCCGCCCCCGGCACCCCCAACGCACGCAGGATCGCCGGCGCGAGTAAAGGCTCAGCCGCGGGCGGCTGCGGCCAGCTGCCTTCGTTAAGCCCGGCGCAGATCACCAGATCAGCCCGCGCCATGCGTGCTTCGAGCAGGCCGTAGACCGCAACGCGCGGATGCCCGCCATAGCCGGGCCGCACCGCGATCTCATCCATCACATCGCGCAAAATCCCTGCGATATCAGCTGTTTCTATCTGCGTGCCAAGCATTTCGGCATGGCCGCGCAATTCCTCAATCAGGGTGCCAAGCGCGCGGCCATCCTCCCGCTCCCAAACCAGTGTCCCTGCGAAAGTTTCAGCCGCCGCAGAAAGCACGCCCAGCGCGTCAGCCAACCCAATCTGTTGCGGCCAATCGGCGAGCGGCGCGATCAGCGCTTCCGCTTCGGCCCACCAGTCTGCCACATCGGCCTTTTCTGCCGCCACGCGCAGCGAATCCAGCCCTGGCGCGATGGCAGGCCCACGCAACTGCCGGTCAAAGGCGCGCAAGCCAGTAAGCCACGCGCGACGCGCCGCACCATCGCTACCGCGCACCAGCGGATGGCCAAAGGCAGCGACCAGATTACCGGGATCAGGACCATGTGCGGCAATCTCGGCCAACAGCCCCAGCAGGCGGCCCGCCGGGGTCAGCGCCAGCGGGCGGCCCGCACTGTCATCGGCCGTGATGTTCCAGCGCGCCAGATGCTGCGTCACCCGCCGCGCCAAACCGCGATCAGCCGTGACCACGGCAACGCGTTGTTCGGGCTGTTCCAGCGCCTCGCGCACTATCAGCGCAATCGCCTGCGCTTCGATTTCAATGGTGGCGCTGCTCAGCAGCCGCACCCCAGCCAGGCGGCGCTCACTCGCGTCCAGCTTTGCCCAAGACCGGCTCGCTTGTGGCGGCAGAAACACCGCAGAGATGGCGCGACTGCGCACCGGTTCGGATGCGGCAGCGCCGCGCCGGTGCCATTGCTGGACCTCAGCACGGTTTATGCCCATGCGGTTCAGTAGCAATTTGAGGTGATATTGTGGGTGGGTCGGTGCGTCGTCGGCGCCAAATACCGTGCCATCGGGTTCAGCCGCCGCGCCTGCCGGGCCAAGCTCGTCCCACGCCGCTTCGTCCATCGCCAGATCAAGGTCGGGCAGCACCACTGCGCCCTGCGGCAGATCGGCCACGACCCGCAGCAACCGCGCCAATGCAGGTGACGCACTCGTCACCCCGGCGGCGACAATCGGATGCGGCGGCGGTGCATCCTTCCACCGGCGCGCGGCACGATCGAACAGCAGGTTGCGTCGGGTGGCAGCGTCAACCTCGCCGTGCGCATCAAGTTCCGACTGCCAGCGGACATTAACCTGAGCGAACAGGCGAATGGCGCGCTCCCAATGGCTTGCTACATTCGCGACACTTTCGCGCACTGGCTCACTCAACAGATCGCCAGCCTGCTTTTCCTCAACCAGCAGCTTGTCGATGGTTCGGGCAATGTCGCGCGCCAGATTGAGGCGCGCCCGGCCGGGCAGCGGCTCCATCCCATCGCTACGGCGCACCTCGGCAATCAGCCGGTCAAGCGCCAGCCAGCGACGCACCGGATCACAGGCAGGCGGAATATCCACCGCGCCAAGCGGATCTAGCGCTGCGCCAAGTTTCTCATCAAGATCAAGATCACCCACCGCAATCATACGCGGCATCAAGAGCCCGCTTTCGCCTGCTTCCCCGGCGTGGCGGATGAAGGCTTCGGACAGGGTGCGCGCGGCGCGGCTCGACGGCACCAGCAGTGTCAACCGCGCGAGGCCGAAACCCGGTTCGCGGTACCGCGGCACCAACCCTGCGACCAGCGCATCGGCAAACCCGCGGTGCGCGGCGATGGAATAAACCAGCGGGCCTGCGCGGCGCGGCTCAGCCACCGTGGAGCGCCTCCTCAGTCGGGCGGATAGCTTGGGGCGTGCCGACTTCGAACCAAAGGCCGGTGAAACTGATGCCGAACAGCCGCCCTTCCTCCATCGCCCGGTTCCAAAGCAGGTTGGTCGAAAACGCGCCCTCGGGCGCATCGCGCATCAGCCGGTGCGACACCAGTTGAATGCCCGTGTAAATGAACGGCGCAATCCGTCCGTCGCGACGGCGCGAGAGTTTGCCCAGCGGATCCATGTGGAAATCGCCCGGCCCGTTGAAATTGATCGCCCGCGCATGCGGCACCACAAGCAACAGCGCGTCCATCGCTGCGGAGTTCCAGCGACGCGACAGATCGTTGAACGCGCTTTTGGGCCCATCGAGCCAGATATTATCGGCGTTGAGAGCAAAGAAGGGGTCGGGCAGATCGGGGAGCGCTTTTGCCATCCCGCCGCCGGTTTCAAGCAACAGCGCCCGCTCGTCCGACACCGTGACCTTGGGCGCGCTGCGGGCCAGCACGTGCGCTTCAAGTGCGTCAGCGAGGTAATGGACATTGACCACCGCGCGCGCGATGCCCGCCTCGCCCAGCCGATCAAGCGCGTGATCGATCAACGCCTTGCCCGCCACCCGCACCAACGGCTTGGGCTGGCTCGCGGTGAGCGGACGCATTCGCTTGCCCAGCCCTGCGGCCAGAATCATCGCGGTGTCGGAAGCGAGCGCGGTCATGCCGGGAACGCCCCATTGGCGATCCGCAAATCGGCAGGAATATTGGTATCGAACCAGCGCGCAACGGGCGCAAGCGCGGGGTGCACCAGATCACGTTCCAACGCAGACCATACGCGCGGGATCATAGCGAGATATTTGGCCTTGCCATCGCGCCGGTCGAGCCGGGTGAAGATACCGACAATCTT
>JANQTR010000137.1 GCA_030731635.1 Erythrobacter sp.
TGGGATCAATGTCCCACAATTCCTTGATGCCAAGGCCATAAACCTGCGGCTGGCAGTTCGCCTCCAGGTCAAACAGCGCCTTCATCTGCTTGGTCAGGCTGCCGCGCGCGCCTTCGGCAAACAAAGTATACTTCGCATGGATTTCCATGCCGGGGGTGTAATCACCCTTGTGGCTGCCATCGGCGGCAATGCCCATGTCCTGCGTGATGACACCGGCGACACGCCCGTCTTCGTCGATCATCACTTCGGCCGCCGGGAAGCCGGGGAACACCATCACGCCCAGTGCTTCGGCCTGTTCAGCGAGCCAACGCGTCATATTGCCGAGGCTGCCGGTGTAGCAGCCATGATTGCCCATCAACGGCGGCATCAACAGATGGGGGAGCGAGGTTTTGCCGGACTTTGACAGCACCCAGTGCCAGTTATCCGTCACCGGGGTTTCCGCCATAGGGCAACCTTGATCGCGCCATTCTGGCAGCAATTCGTTCAATGCTTTGGGATCCACCACCGCGCCAGACAGGATATGCGCGCCGATTTCCGAACCCTTTTCCAGCACGATCACTTCAAGATCGGCATTGACCTGTTTCAGCCGGATTGCCGCTGCAAGGCCCGCGACCCCACCGCCAACAATCACAACATCGCAGGGCATTGATTCACGTTCGACCATCGGGCTTTCCCAATCCTGACTGTTTTGAGCGCGCACGCCGCACATTCCGGCGAATTGCTTGTCTGGCCCACTTGCTAACTGGGTATGGGACAGTCAAGACCTGCCTTTATTGGCATGAGCAAACCAGACCTTTCCCTAACCCGCGAATTGGAAGCATCGCTCGCCTGGTGGCGCGCGGCGGGGGTGGACTGTGATTTTGGCGATGACGCTACGGCGTGGTTGGCAGATGATGTTGCGCAACCATCGACGCCAGCGGCCAAATCACCGGGCGGCAAAGCCTCACTACCCAAAGTCCAGCCCTCCGGCGCAGAGGCCAAGGGCACAGCCCCCGACCCGTTTGGCCGGGCAGCAGCATCGCCACCCATGCCCGCATCAACGCCTTTGCGGCGCAACCTGCTGGGCGATTCGCCGCCGGGCGATCTGGCCGCATTCCGCACATGGTGGCTGGAGGCACCAGATCTGGACACAGCGCGGCTTTATCCCCGGATTGCACCGCGCGGGCCTGTGGGTGCAGGCTTGATGGTGCTGGTGCCGCAGCCCGAAGAACATGATCGCGACGCATTGCTGCAAGGCCCGCAGGGCCGCTTGCTCGCCAATATCCTCGCCGCGATGGGATTGGACGAAGCGCAGACCTACATCGCAAGCGCGCTGCCCAGCCACACCCCGATGGCCGATCTGGCCGCAATCGGCGCAGGCGGGATGGACGCAGTGCTGGCGCATCACATCATGCTTGCCCGCCCCGCCCGATTGCTGGTGCTTGGCACCGGCCTCGCGCCCCTTTTACACCCCGTTAAGGATGAGTTTTTACGTGAGAGCAACCAGACCATAGTTAACACTCCAGTCATGGTCAGCGAAACGCTGGATGCCATGATCGATATGCCACGGCTCAAAGCCCGGTTCTGGAAGAGATGGATAGAATGGTCAGCTTCACAGTGATGCGCTCGCACGCAAGTCTTGCGGCATTGGCGCTGGCCGGGCTGGCCGCAGCCGCCATGCCAGCGGCCGCGCAAGCGCAATCGGGCAGTCTGGTGGCGCAATGGGACGACACAGCCCGCGATCCAAGCGCGCTGGCTCCGGTGCTCTCGCCCGAAGACCGCGCCCATTACCGCAAGCTGTTCGCCGCAATTGATGCCGAGCAATGGAGCGAAGTCGAAGCCTTGCTGGCCCAGCGCCCCGATGGCGTGCTGACTCAGGCCGCACGCGCCGAATATTACACCCACGCCAACAGCCCCAAGGTCGCGCCCGAACAGATTGCTGCGTGGTTTTCTGCCGGAACCGATCTGCCACAGGCCGATCAGATCGCCCGTATGGGAGCAAAGCGCGGCGTAACGTCGCTGCCTGCGCTTCCGGCTGAGCAGGGCTTTGCCCGCCAACCTTACGCCCCCAAACGGATCCTGCCGCGCCCGGTCAGTGATGGCACAATGCCCAGCGTCGTGGCCGCCGCGATCCTTGAGGCGATCAAGGGCGATAACCCGGTCGAGGCCCAGCGCCTGCTGGCCGAAGCTGATGCGCAGCTATCGGGCGATGCCCGCGCCGAATGGCGACAAAGGGTGGCGTGGAGCCACTATATCGAAAACAATGATGCCGCCGCGCTCGAACTGGCGCGCACGGTGGCTGACGGTTCGGGCGAGTGGGTGGCCGAAGGCGCATGGGTGGAAGGGCTGGCTGCCTGGCGGCAGGGCTATTGCTCGCTCGCAGCCGACGCCTTTGTTCGCACCGCATCGCGCGCATCAAACGTCGAACTGGCAGCGGCCGGGCATTATTGGGCGCACCGCGCGCTGGTGCGCTGCCGTGAACCGGGCGCCGCGCAGCAGCACCTGAGCGCCGCGGCACAGATGGACGAAACGCTTTACGGCATGCTCGCTGCTGATCAGCTCGGGGTTGAACTGCCTGCCCATGCACCGCCGCAGCCATTTGCGCGTGCGGATTGGGACCAGCTAGCGGGCCGCGGCAATGTCCGCGTGGCTGCCGCGCTGACAGAGATCGGGCGCCCGGCGCTGGCCGATGAAGTGCTCCGCCACGAAGCGCGGATTGGCCCGGCCTATCAATTTGATTCGCTGGCGCGGCTGGCGCGCGAACTGGGCCTGCCGTCCACCCAATTGTTCATGGCGCATAATGCACCCTATGGCACCCGCAGCGATCCCAGCTTGCGCTTTCCGGTGGCGCGCTGGCAGCCGGTCGATGGCTGGCAGGTCGATCCGGCGCTCGCCTTCGCCCATGCGCTGCAGGAATCGAACTTCCGCGCCACTGCGGTCAGCCCGGCCAATGCGCGCGGGTTGATGCAGATCACCCCGATCACCGTGCGCCAGCACGCACCCACGCTGAGCATGAGCGCGGCTTACGTCAATCTCGACGATCCCGAGGTCAATCTCGCCTTTGGTCAGCGCAATCTGGAAATGCTGCGCGATTCCCCGGCAACCGGCGGCGTGCTGCCCAAGATCATGGCAGCTTACAATGCCGGGCTGACCCCGGTGGCGCGCTGGAATTCCGAAATCAATGATCAGAACGATCCGCTGCTGTGGATGGAATCGATCCCCTATTGGGAAACGCGCGGCTATGTCGCGATCGTCATGCGCAACTACTGGATGTATGAACGTGCCGCCGGCGTCGCCTCGCCCAGCCGCCGTGCGCTGGCGCAAGGGCGTTGGCCCGAATTCCCGATAGCGCGCACGCTGCGTTCGGCACGGTTGGAACCATAATGGCAATTGACCCAAGCCGCGAATTCAAGCCGATCAATATCGCGGCGCTGACCGTGTCCGACACCCGCACGGCGGAAAATGACACCTCGGGCGATATTCTGGCAGAGCGAGTGACCGGGGCGGGCCACAATCTCACCGCACGTTTGATCGTGAAGGATGATGCCAAACTCCTCGCTGCGCAGTTTGACGCGTGGATCGATGATCCCGCCATTGACGCGATCGTCAGCACCGGCGGCACCGGCCTGACCGGCCGCGACGTGACCCCCGAAGCTCTCACCATGATCGAAGGCGCGCGCGACATTCCCGGCTTTGGCGAACTGTTCCGCTGGCTCAGC
>JANQTR010000138.1 GCA_030731635.1 Erythrobacter sp.
ACGATGATCGGGTTGGGCGTGTGGCAGTTGGGGCGGATGGGTGAGAAGGCGGATCTGCTCGCCCGCTATCAGTCCGCTGCAACCGCCAATGATGAAGTGGGTTTCCCGCTGAAAGGTGATGGGGCCGATACGTGGTTCCGCCGCAGCCGCCTCACCTGCTCGGCGGTCACCACAATTGACCCGGTGGCAGGCACATCGGCAAGCGGAGCCAAAGGTTGGGTGCAACGCGCAATCTGCAGTTCGGGCGTGATTGTTGATCTGGGTTATTCGCGCGACATTGCTACACCGACCTGGGACGGCGGCGAGGTTACCGGCGTGATCGCACCCGGTCCGCGCCTCGTCGCCGATCCGCCGGTCGCAGGGCTGGAGCCGATGGCCAAGCCCGATCCTGGCGATCTGCCCAATAATCATCTCGCCTATGCCGGGCAGTGGTTCTTCTTCGCGCTGACCGCGCTGGTCATCTACGTGCTGGCATTGCGTCGCCGTCGGCGCTAGTCCGCCGCCCATGCAATACGTCTCGACACGCGGCAGCGCACCGGCGCTCGATTTCGAAGGGGTGACACTGGCGGGCCTCGCCAGCGATGGTGGCCTCTATCTCCCAGCGCAATGGCCGCGTTTCAGCGAGGCGGAGATCCGCGACATGCGCGGGCTGGCCTACCCCGACTTGGCCGCGCGGATCATGGCGCCCTTCGTTGCGCCCAGCCTGACCGAGGATGAATTGCTCGCCCTGTGCCACACGGTATATGGCGATTTCGGCCATGCCGCCGTCACGCCATTGGTGCAGCTCGATCAGCAGCACTGGCTGCTCGAACTGTTCCACGGTCCGACGCTGGCGTTCAAGGACGTCGCGCTGCAACTGCTCGGCCGCCTGTTCGAGACTTTCCTTGAACGGCGCGGGGAACGCCTGACTATCGTTGGTGCGACCAGCGGGGATACGGGGTCTGCGGCGATTCAGGCGGTAGCCGGGCTCGACCGGGTCGAAATCTTCATGCTCCACCCCAAGGGCCGGGTCAGCGACGTGCAGCGTCGCCAGATGACCACGGTGCGCTCGCCCAACGTCCACAACCTCGCGATCGAAGGCAGCTTTGATGACGCGCAGGCACATGTGAAGCGGATGTTCAATGATGGCGACGTGACCACGACGCTGAACCTCGGTGCGGTCAATTCGATCAACTGGGCGCGGCTGATGGCGCAGGTGGTCTATTACTTCGCCAGCGCGCTGCAACTCGGCGCGCCGGACCGCACGGTTGCCTATAGCGTGCCGACCGGCAATTTCGGCGATGTGTTCGCTGGCTATGTCGCCGCGAAAATGGGCCTGCCGATCGAACGCCTGATCGTCGCCACCAACATCAACGACATTTTGCACCGCGCACTGTCGAGCGGCGATTATTCCGCAAGCGGCGTCACCCAGACGATCACGCCATCGATGGATATTCAGGTCTCCTCCAATTTCGAACGCCTGCTGTTTGACGCAGGTGGGCGCGATGGGGCCGCGCTGGCAGCACAGATGCACGCATTCGAAGCGTCAAAGACAATGCAGCTCACCAATGCCCAGCGTGATGCCGCCGCCGCGCTGTTCACCAGCGCGCGGGCCGATCAGGTGGAGACCGCGCGGGCACTGCAATGGGCCTATCGCGGCGCAGGGCAGGTGATTGATCCGCATACCGGCGTCGGCCTGCATTGCGCGCAGGCTGTGGCCGCAGCTGGCACCGTGTCCGCAGATGTTCCGCTCGTCACCCTGGCCACCGCGCACCCTGCCAAGTTCCCCGACGCGGTTGAACGTGCCATCGGTGTGCGCCCATCATTGCCCGCGCGCGTGGGCGATTTGTTCGGGCGCGAAGAAAGTTTCACCGAACTCGCCGGGGATTATGCCACCACCCGCGATTATGTGCTGAGCCACGCCGCAGCGTCCGGCGCGGACTGATGGCACACATCGTCCAGCAACCGCTGGTGATGGAATGCACCGGGTGGGACTCGTATCGCCTGCTCGACAGCGGGGCAGGGCGCAAGTGGGAGGCGTTTGGCCCCCACGCCTTCATCCGCCCCGAACCGCAAGCCATGTGGCAGCCCCGCGCCATGGGGGAAGATGGGCCCGAATGGCCCGCAGCGGGCGAATTCATCCCCGGATCGGATGAGGATGGCGGCGGACGCTGGCATTTCACCGAAAATCTGCCCGAAGAAGGCTGGCCATTAGCGTGGGACGATGTCCGCTTCACCGCCAAGCCCACGCCGTTTCGCCACTTGCAATTCTTCCCCGACATGGCCCCGGTGTGGGAATGGATGCGCGGGCAGTTGGATGGGATGACTGAGGCGGAAACCCTCAACCTGTTCGGCTACACCGGCCTCGGCAGTCTGGCGTTATCACAGCATGGCAAGGTCACGCATGTCGATGCGTCTAAGAAATCGGTGGCACAGGCGCGCGAGAATGCCGCGCTGTCGGGCATGGAGGATCGCCCGATCCGCTGGCTGATCGACGATGCGGCCAAATTTGCCGCCCGCGAAGTGCGGCGAGAGCGGCGCTATGACGGGATCATCCTCGATCCGCCCAAGTTCGGACGCGGGCCGGATGGTGAGGTGTGGCGGCTGGAAGAACACCTGCCCGGCCTGATCGCCGATTGCGCGCGGCTGCTTGACGGCAACAGCCGGTTCCTGTTCCTCACCGTCTATGCCGTGCGGATGAGCAGCCTTGCGATTGCCGGCCTGCTGCAAGAGGCGCTGGCACACCTGCCGGGCCAGATCGAACACGGCGACCTTGCCGTGCGCGAAGAGGTCCTTCGGCAGGCTCAGGATGAGCGGGAATCGCGCCTGCTGCCCACCGCAATCTTCGCGCGTTGGAGCAATCCCAGATAGAGCAGAGGGTACGCCAGAGGCGCTCACTCTGCTCCATCCTTTTGTTGTCGCATCGCTGGAAGCCGAAAACCGGTGCCCACTTTTCGGCGCGATGCTTTAAGGGCGCTCCCCATGACCGATTCGCTCACCCTCGAAGTCGCCGACCTTGAAACCGATGTCCTCACCGGTATTTATTCCGAGGAGACCGGCAAGCCCCAGCCGCTGCGCATTTCGATGGCGGTGCGTTACACCGTGGCGGATCATTACGATCCCGACACGCCGCTTGATGCCAGCAAGAATTACATGGACCTCAAATTCGCGGCCACAGGTGGCCTGCCGCAAGGCGTGCATTTCAAGCTGATCGAAGCGGTGGCGGATCATATTTGCCAGACGCTGTTCGTGCAGGATGCGCGGGTGGAGGCAGTCACGGTCAAGATCGTCAAGCTCGCCATTGCCGAGGCGAACGAGAAGATCGGCATCACCCTCCACCGCGAACGCCCGACTGGTATCGGAGCATAAGGCGATGATGCGGCAGTTGGAGGTAAGTCTGCTGCCCGCTGCCGCGCTGGATGCGGCGGGCGCTTTCATGGCGTTCCACCTCCCCGCCGCTCGTGCCATCCTGGCTGCGCCCGATTGCACCGCGCTCGCCATCATTCTTCCGCTAGCACCGCATGATCACCGCGACTGGCGGATGGCGCTGGCGCGTGACCTTTCGCGCGAGGTGACTCCCAAGCGGATCAATGTCGTCGCAGGCACCCCCGGTGAGGCGTTGACCGCAACGCTGCGATTTTTGGCAGATGCGCCGGGGGTGACAGGGCAGTACCTTGCGTGCCATGACAACACCCGTGCCACTGACCCCGCCTCGCAAGCCTGACCTGATCGTTCTGCGCGATCCTGCTGAGGCACAGCCGCCGCTGGTGGACAGTTTTCAACGCCGGATCACCTATCTGCGCCTGTCGGTGACGGATCGTTGCGACCTGCGCTGTTCTTACTGCATGCCCGAACGCATGACCTTCCTGCCCAAGCGCGAGGTGCTGACGCTGGAGGAACTGTATGATCTCGCCACCGGCTTCATCGCGCGCGGGGTGACCAAGATCCGGATCACGGGGGGCGAGCCACTGGTGCGGCGCGACATTATCGACCTGTTCACGGCGCTGGGACGCCGGTTGGGGCACGATCTGGCCGAATTGACGCTGACCACCAACGGCACACAGTTGGCGAGCCATGCCGAGGCTCTGGCAAAGGCCGGGGTGCGGCGGGTGAACATCTCGCTCGATACGCTGGACCGGGCGAAGTTTGCCGAACTGACCCGGCGCGATGCGCTGCCGCAGGTGATCGAAGGGATCGCCGCGGCCAAGGCGGCAGGCATCAGGGTCAAGCTGAACGCCGTGGCGCTGAAGGGCGTGAACGAGCACGAGTTGCCCGATCTGATCGCCTGGGCGCATGGGCAGGGCCACGACGTCACCCTGATCGAAGTCATGCCATTGGGCGATGTCGAGGAAGAACGGCTCGACCAATATCTTCCGCTTGATGATGTACGGCGCGTGTTGGAGCAACGCTGGACCTTGACCGACAGCCACTACGCCACCGGCGGCCCGGCGCGCTATGTCGATGTGGCCGAAACCGGTGGGCGGTTGGGCTTGATAACCCCGCACACCAACAATTTCTGTGCGGGCTGCAACCGTTTGCGGGTGACCGCGACCGGGCAGCTGTATCCGTGCCTTGGCGGGGGTGAGCGGGTCGATCTGCGCAGCGCGCTACGCTCGGACAACCCCGAGGCGAACCTTGTCGCCGCATTGGACGAGGCGCTCAGGATCAAGCCCGAAAAGCACCATTTCCGCATGGATGCACGCGGAGCCGATCCGGCGCTGGCGCGGCATATGTCGATGACGGGGGGCTGAAGTGATTACCGTCGTCCTGCTTGGCAAGCTCGCCGATCTGGCGGGTGCGCCCGCCTTGACGCTGAGCGCGCCGCTCGATTGGGCAGGGCTCAAGGCTGCACTGCCGGATGCGCTGGCCACTGCGATTGACGATCCCCGCAACCGCGTGGCGATCAACGGCGCGTTGTTGGCGGACAAGGCGGGATTGCAGGCGGTTGAGGGGGACGAAATCGCTTTCCTGCCCCCGGTTTCAGGCGGCTGACCTTATGCGCGACATTCGCTTGCTGACGCAGATGTTCATACCCGGCACGTTGATCGGCCCTTTCACGCAGGCCAATCCGGGGCTGGGGGGCGTGTGCACCTTTGTAGGCGAGGTGCGATTCGATGACGGTGTTGAGGCGCTTGAGCTCACGCACTACGAACCGCTCACCCTGCCGGGGATGCACGACCTTGCCGACCGCGCGTTTGATCGGTTCGAGCTGATGGGCCTCCTCATGGTCCACCGAGTCGGTGTGCTGCGTCCAGGTGAGCCAATCGTCTGCGTGTCGGCCGCCGCGCGTCATCGCCGCGATGCAATCGACGCGGTCGATTTCTGCATGGACCATCTGAAAAGCGCCGCGTGGTTCTGGAAGCGCGAGAAGCGCGCCAACCCCAACGGGCGCGAGTGGCACTGGATCGAGCCGCGCGCTGATGACACCCGCGATCTGGCGCGCTGGCAAAGCTGATTTGATCCCGATCAAAGCGGTTCTAATCAGCCCCCGCTAATTCTTCCTCCAACACAAGGAGGAACACCCATGAGCCACATTGCACATGATCTGATTGCCCGCGGCGATGCCCGCGTTGTCGCGCAGCCCACCGCCTCGGCATCGGCTCCGGCATCGGCGCGCCATCAGGTTGAGGTTGACCGCAATTTCGGCCTGCCCAGCGCGCTCTATGGCGCGACAATCGCATGCTATCTCGGCTTTCTGGTGATTGTGGGTAGTGCCTTTGCCAACCCGGTGCTGGCGATTCCGATGGCGATTATCGTGCTGCTGATTGCGGCGGGATTCGGGGTCCCTGCGATCTGGACGCGGCTCAAGGGCAACGTTTCCGAACCCGAAACAATCGGCGAGTTCGAGGCGCTCGGCATCATGACCAACACAGGGCGGCTAAGCGCGGGCGAGGCGACTGCGCAGGTGCTGATCCTGCCGGTGTTGCTGGTGATCTGGGGTCTGGCGGTGGCGGTGATAGCCGCGATTGTTGCCTGACGCCTGTCGATCCGCTCCGAAATGCACTACGAAATGTCAAGGCCGTGGCCTGACCGGTTACCGCCCTGACATTTCCTGGAGTAGTTCGGGATTGCGCAACACGATCCCGCGTTTGCCATCGCGCTGGATCGCGCCCATGTCTTCCAGCTGGCCCAGTTTGCGGCTGACGGTTTCGATGGTCAGGCCCAGCATGTTGGCGATCTCGCCGCGGGTCAGTGGCAGTTCAAAGCGTGGAGCAAGATGGCAGGAGCTGTCGCTGGCGGCTCTGGCGAAATCGTGCAGTAAAGCCGCCAGCCGCGATTCGGCGCTGGCGTGGCCGGTCAACTCCAGCAGATTGCGCGTCGCCAGCAAATCGGCCTGACTGCGGCGGAGCAGCGCGCGGGCCAGCGCCGGGTATTCCTCGATCGCGCGTTCAACGTCGGCTTTGGCAAAGATGCATAGTCGGCTTTCCGTCAGCGCCACCACATCGTGATGCGCAAAGGGCGCGAACAGCTCGCCGATGAAGCCTGCCGGGTGGACGAGGGCGAGGATCTGTTCGTTGCCGTCGACATCCACCGCCGAAACCTTCAACGCGCCGGTCAACAACGTGGCGCAGGCAGCGTCTTCGTCGCCCGCCGCGAACAGCATTTCCCCGCGTTTCAAGGTGCGGGTGCGCCCGGCGGTGGCCATCGCATCGCGTTCTTCCGGGGTCAGCACCGCGCAGGCGGCTGTTTCTTTTACCGGGCAGGTGCTGCACGCGAGGTTCATGCCCCCAGCATCTCCCACAACCGGGCGATTGCAGCATCCTGGCTGGCAAGCATCGCGGCAACGTCGGTCTGCGCGGCGGTGATCGCTGGGTCAGGGGCAAGCGCGGTCGCAGCATCTACCGCCAGCTTATCAAGATCGGCCAGCACCGCCGACGTCGCGCCGCGCTGTGATGAGAGTTCGGCCATCGCCACCAGCGCTGCTGCACCGGCGTTGCTTTCGATGGAACGCCCCATTCCGGCGCGGACAATCGGTGCGGCTGCGGTTTCCCGCGACGAGAATGCTGAATGGGCGGCCATCGCCTTGCTGCGCAGCGCACCGAGCGTATCGGCGCTGACCACCGGACGAATCGGTGCAGCGGGCTGCGCCGCAGCAACCGGCAGCGCGCCTGTTTCAAACGGGCGCAACGCCAATGAGGGGTATCGTTCATTATTAGCCGCACACCCTGCCAGCGCGGCAAGCAGACCCAGAACAGCACAATTTCTGAAAATAACGCGCATAATCCCTCATGTCCTGTTACCACGGCGCCTGCAACCGGCAAAGCGGGCTGCCGGGAACCGGTGGCATGCGTTTTGGTTCGGTTTTGCCGCGCGGGGGCGTTGACTTGGGATAGGCTTTCCCCTAACGGCACCCATCTTTCCGGGGCTGCATTCTCGCACGCCTCGCATTGCCGTTCGGTTGGTCTGGCGTGATCCTGCCCACCCGCACATGGCTCAAGATTGAGAGTAGATAGACATGTTCGCGATAGTGCGCACGGGCGGCAAGCAATACCGGGTTGCCGCCGGAGACAAGATTGCCGTTGAAAAGCTCGCTGGCGAAGCCGGTGACACCATCACGCTGAGCGATATTCTGCTCGCTGGTGAAGGTGAAGATCTGGCCGATGCTGCGAAGGTGACCGTTTCGGCGGAAATCATCGCGCAGGCCAAGAGCGAGAAGGTGATCGTCTTCAAGAAGCGTCGCCGTCACAATTATCGTCGCAAGAACGGCCATCGCCAGCAGATGACCCTGCTGCGAATCACAGCCGTTGGTGCTGCGGAAGCCAAGGCTCCGGCCAAGAAGGCAGCCGCCAAGAAGACCAAGAGCGAAGCGCCGGCTGAAGCCGCCGCATCGGCCGAATAAGGAGCGAGTGAACCATGGCACATAAGAAAGCAGGCGGTTCGTCGCGTAACGGTCGTGATTCGGCCGGTCGTCGCTTGGGCGTTAAAAAGTTCGGCGGTCAGGAAGTGATCGGCGGCAACATTATTATCCGTCAGCGCGGCACCCGCGTGTACCCGGGCGTGAATGTCGGCATTGGCCGCGATCACACCCTCTACGCGCTTGATGCCGGTGTGGTACGTTTCCACGGCGGTAAGCTCGGCCGTAAATACGTATCGGTTGATGCGATGGCGGAAGCCGCCGAATAAGCGGATGATTCGAAAAAGGGATCATCCGCAAGGATGGTCCCGGTTGGTGCCACGCCCGAAAGCAGCAAAGCGGTAGGGCGAACACGGCAAACCAACTTCAAGAGGGAGATGGGACCATCCTCGTTTCGAGGGGGTCCGTCTCCCTTTTTGTATTCTCCCTCGTAAGCCCGCGGAATCACAAAGTTTCGCGGCCATGAAATTGTCATGCGCAGACCCTAGGGCAGGCGCGGGGCGAGGAAGGGAGAACTCGTGTTCCACCGCACTGAAAGACTGTTTCTGAGACCTGCTTTCCCTGAAGATTGGGAAGCGATCCTTGCGTGCATCGGCAGCGATGAGGCGATTGCGCGCAACCTTGCGCGGGCGCCTTGGCCTTATGGCGAGGACGCGGCGCGCGGCTTTGCGGCGCTGCCGCAGGATCCGCACCTGCCGCATTTCCTTGTCACGTTGCCGGGCACCGGGGTGATTGGGAGCGCCGGCATGGGCGAACATGAAGGCGCGCGCGAAATCGGCTATTGGATCGCACGCGAATTCTGGGGCCATGGCTTCGCTACCGAAGCGGCTGGCGGGGTGCTCAAGGTTGCGCGCGCCATCGGTCACCGGCAGCTGACGGCAGGCCACTTTGCAGACAACCCCGCATCGGGCCGGGTGCTGCGCAAGATTGGGTTTCAGCCGACCGGACGGGTTACCAAGCGTCACAGCCGCGCGCGTGGTCAGCATGTCGATTCGGTCGAATATGCGCTTGATCTGGAAGCCGATTTTGATCCCCACCCGGTCATGCGCGCCGCCTGATCGGGGGGTGACCGGGCGGCGCCGCTTGTTCGCATGCGCAAAACCGATTAGCGCCAGAGCCATCATGACATCTCGCAAACGCCTTACTCCCGAAGAATCCCGCAGTTCGGCGCTTTCAGCGGCGCGCGCGCTGCTGATCGAAACCGGGCCGCAGGCAGTGACGCTGAAGGCGGTGTCGGCGCGGATCGGGCGCACCCACGCCAACCTGCTGCACCACTTCGGCTCAGCATCAGGCCTGCAAAAGGCGCTGGCTGAACATCTGGCGCGTTCGGTCTGCGAAACGATCATCGAAGCCGTGCGCGCTAGCCGCGAGGGCCTCGGCTCGGCGCGTGAGGTTGTGGATCTGGCGTTTGACGCGTTTGATCGCGAAGGCGCGGGCGCGCTGACCAGCTGGATGCTGCTGACCGGCAACGAAGACGCGCTCGACCCGATTATCAGCACAATCCACGATCTGGTTGATGAGCTGGCACCTTGCGAAGTCAACGCCGCTACCAGCGACCGCCGCATTCACCGCGATACGTTGACTTTGGTGCTGATGGCGCTGGGCGATGCACAGATTGGCGGTCCGCTGGCCAAATCGCTCGGCGTGCCGCGCGATGCCGCGCGCGAACGGGCGACCGTGATGCTCGAAGCCTCGCTCGCGATTTATCATGAGCAACACCACGGTTGCAGCTAGGGTTCGACCATCCCGGCACGCTGCCATGCGGGCAGGGTGGCAGGATCAAGGTTTTCCGCCCGCAGATGATCCACCGCTAGCCCAAGTTCGGGATAGGCCGCCTTCTGGCGCGCTTCGTCTGACGCGGTCAAGGACACCACCACAAGCCGCCGGTTGACCTTCTGCCGCCAGTTCATTCGCGCCGTGTTTTCCTGCCCGACATAGCAGCCTTTGGTAAAGCTGACGCCATTCAGTTCGACCGCGTTGGTTTCCAACCACAAGATATCGCCCAGCTCATCCCGCCCTTCAGGCACGCCAAGCGCTAGGCGGTGGGCGAGCCAGGCGGCATCTGCGCTTGGCCCGCCAATTGGGGCGAGCCAGCGATAGCCGAGTTCTGGCAGGCGCGGGTCGGGAACAGCACCGGGGTGCGGCATGGGGCTCCAATGCACGCCAAGCGAATCGTCGCGCATAATCGCAATCTTGCGCCGCAGCCGGTACATCGACAGGCGCTTGGCAAGATCATCCGCGACCGCTGCCTTGCAATCGAGCAGCAGCCCGTCGGCATCCTGCCACACCAGAAAATCGAACAGATGCTTGCCCTGCGCGCTGAGCAGTGCGGCATAGCAGGGCAGCGGCCCCTGCACATCATTAGTGACGAGGCCTTGCAGGAATGCAGCCACATCCTCGCCATCCTCCAGCGGGGATAGGCGGATGATCGCGCGAGTGGAAAGGTGGGTTGCAGTCATGCGTGACAGATAGGCTTACGCGTCGCTAAGGGGAAGGCATGACTGACAGCCTCACGATCCACCGCCCCGATGATTGGCACCTGCATTTCCGCGATGGCGCGATCATGCGCGATGTCGTGCCCTTTACCGCGCGGCAGTTCGGGCGGGCGATTGTGATGCCCAACCTGACCCCGCCGGTGACGACCACCGCGCTGGCAGCAGCCTATCGCGACCGGATCATGGTAGCGGTGCCAGAGGGCGTGAGCTTCACGCCGCTGATGACCTGCTATCTCACCGACACCACTGACGCCGATGATCTGGCGCGGGGGGCGGCGACGGGCGTTTTCACCGCCGCCAAGATGTATCCCGCCAACGCCACCACCAATTCGGCCGCCGGGGTCAGCAATATCGAGAACCTTTACCCCGTGCTCGCGCGGATGGAGGCGGACGACATTGTGCTGTGCATCCACGGCGAGGTGACCGATCACGACATTGATGTGTTCGACCGGGAAAAAGAATTTATCGATCGGCACTTGCGAGGCCTTGTTGCGAACTTCCCGAAACTGCGGGTGGTGTTTGAACATATCACCACGTCAGACGCGGTGGATTTCGTGCTGGCGTCCGGCCCGCAGGTTGCAGCCACGATCACCCCGCAACATCTCCACATCAACCGCAATGCGATGCTTGTCGGCGGCATTCAGCCGCACAATTACTGCCTGCCCGTGGCCAAGCGTGAAACGCATCGGCTGGCGCTGCGCAAGGCGGCGACGGGCGGATCGGGCAAGTTCTTCCTTGGCACCGACAGCGCCCCGCATTTGAAGCGCGATAAGGAAAGCGCCTGCGGCTGCGCGGGCATTTTCGGCGCGCCCTATGCGCTGGAAAGCTACATCACGGTGTTCGACGAGGAGTGCGCGCTGGACCAGTTCGAAGGCTTTGCCTCGCTCCACGGCCCAGCGTTTTATCGGCTGCCGGTGAATGAGGATACGGTGACGCTTGAACGCGCCGAGGTAGCGGTGCCTGCGTGCCTGCACGTCACCGGCGAGGAGATCGTCCCCTGGCATGGCGGGCAGGTGCTCGGCTGGCGGTTCGTGGGTTAAACCGCGCGCTTGGCTGCGCGCTTTCTTGCCCACAGGTCAGCAACGAAGATCGCCACCGCGATCCAGATCAGAACGAAGCTGAAAAACTTCGCAGGGGCAAGCGGTTGCTTGAATACCGTGAGGCCCAGGATGAAAACGATCGTGGGCGCCAGATACTGGATGAAGCCGAGCGTCGAATAATCCATCCGCCGTGCCGCCAGCGCAAACAATAATAGCGGCACCGCAGTGAGCACGCCTGAAAACACTATCAGCCCACTCATCTGCCAATCATGGCCAAAGGATGATCCGGCCGGGCTCATCCCATACCATGCCGCAATGGCCGCGGCGGGCAGCAGCAGAATCGCGCTTTCAATTGTCAGGCCGGGCAGCGATCCGACCGCAACCTGTTTACGCACAAGGCCGTAAAGCCCAAAGCTGAAACCCAGTGTCAGACTGATCCACAAGCTGGTCAGCGCGCCCGCCGCCAGCAAAACCACCGCCGCCAGCGCGATGGCCACCGCCAGCCACTGCCAGCGCGTCAACCGTTCCCCCAGAAACAGCGTGCCCAGCAGCACATTGATCAGCGGGTTGAGGTAATAACCGATGCTGGTGGCATAAACCTCACCCGCCATAATCGCCCAGATATAGACGAACCAGTTGACTGCGATCAGCACCGCACTTGCCCCAAGCGCCAGCATTGTGCGCGCGCTTTTGAACGCGGCGAGCAATTCGGGAAACTGGCGGCGGAACGCGACGATCAGAAGGCACAGCGGCAGCGTCCAGATAATCCGCCAGCCGACGAATTCGAACGGAGGCACCGTCTTCACCAGCAACAGATACAGCGGCAGAAAGCCCCAGATCGTATAGGCCCCCAAAGCGGGTAGCAGACCCGATGCGGGCGCGGTTGCAGGTGCGGGCGTTGTCATGAACGCTCGCCGTTAGGGGGCGCAGTGACCGGGCGCAAGCGGCGTAGAGACGCTGTGGAGCGCAGGGCATGGGGTTCAGTGTGTCACTGAACCGCGTCTGTCAGCTTGGCTGCCGATTCGTTCATATTAAATGCCCTATATCTGAACATCATGATCAAGGCCCGCCGCTGCTCCATCCTGTGCAGCGCGGGCTGGACAAACTTGCGGCCATTCCCACCAAATGGTCGCCGGCGCGGGGCAATCGGCTTCGTGATGGAACGCCTTCGGATACCTTTGGGTGTTCGGAGGCGTTTTCATATGCTGCGCCCGCCGGAATATTAACCATCACGTGCCATGACTGGCGGATGCACCGCGCAATGTTCCCCTTGCTGTGTCTGATGCTGGCTGCCTGCGCCCCCGCTCAGCCGGAACGCAGCGCCGACACGCGGTTGATCGCGACCGATCCGGTGCTGGCCCGCGCGCTGGGCGATCCGTTGATGAGCGATCCCGATCTTGCCAGCCGCAACGAAGCCAATGCCGCCGTGGGGTTCGCCGATTCGAGCGCGCTGCCGGTGCTGTCGGCCACATCGTCTCAGCGGCAGGCGGCGCGCGATGCGGCGCGGCTGGAATTGCTGGAAGGGGGCCCAATTCCCGAACTGCCGGAGGCGCGCGCAGACCCCGGCGGCAAGGCGCTGGGGCCGCTGGCGGGCCCAGCCGATCTGCTCGCCGCACTGGGCGCGCCAGAAACTTGCGCAGCGCGGCTGCGGGAGGATTTCGGCCTGGCCGCAGACCTGCCTGCAGTCGCATCGGTTATGCCGCAGGCGATGGTGGTGCAGGCTGGCGGTGCCGACAGCGCGCCGTGCCGAATTCGCATTATTCGCTATCACACCGCCGCTGCGCCTCAGGATGTGCTGCAATATCACTATACCCGCGCACGGCGCGCCGGATTGCGTGCGGGGCGTCACACCCTGCCCGAAGATATCATCGCTGCCACTGGCAAGCGTGGCGAAAGCCTGGTGGTGCATGTGCGCCCGGGGATGAATGGGTTCAGCAGCGTCGATCTGCTTTACCGCGCACCCTGATCCGAATGTTCAAATCCCCCGACCAAGGGGCCGATCACGGGGCAAGATCAGGGCCGCAGGCCGACCCCGATGTTGGCGCGTGGCTGATCGCGTTCGGTGCTGGTGACCGGATAGGCGCAATAATCGGCGGCGTAATAGGCCGCCGGACGGTGGTTGCCGGACAGGCCGATACCGCCAAACGGCGCACTGGATGATGCCCCGTTGGTTGGCCCGTTCCAGTTGATGATCCCGGCGCGGATATTGGCCCAGAACCGTCCGTAATCATCAGGTGTGCCGCCGATCAGCGATGCCGACAGGCCAAAGCGGGTGTTGTTCGCCTCGGCAATTCCGGCGTCCAGATCGGGCACCCGCACCACCTGCAAGATCGGCCCGAACAGTTCAATATCGGGCCGGTCGGGCACGTCGGTGACATCGATGATGCCCGGCGTCAAAAACGGCAGATCAGGCACTGAACGGCGCATGTGCAACAAGGGCCGGCCGCCTGCGGTCATCAGCATCAGGAAGCTTTCGACCAGCCGATCAGCACTGTCATTGTCGATCACTGGGCCCATGAACGGCTGCGGTTCGCCCAGCGGATCGCCGACCATCAATTTGCGGGTCAGCGGCAGCAGATGTTCCATCAGATCATCAAATATGCTGTTTTGTACGATCAACCGCCGCGCCGCAGTGCAGCGTTGTCCGGCGGTGGTAAAGGCGCTTTGCACGATCAGGGTGGCGGCGTCGGCGAGCTTTGGGGTATCGATCACCACGATCGGATTGTTGCCCCCCATTTCCAGCGCGACAATCTTGCCCGGATTGGCTGCCAGCCTGCGATTGATGGCGAGGCCGGCATTGAATGATCCGGTGAACAAGACGCCATCAATGCCGGGATGCGCGACCAGCGCCTTGCCTTCTTCGGGGCCGCCAATCACCAGCTGCACCACATCTTCAGGCACGCCCGCCCGGTGAAAACAGGCGATCAGTGCTTCGCCCACTGCCGGGGTTTTCTCCGAAGGTTTGAACACCACAGCATTGCCCGCAAGCAACGCCGGCACAATATGGCCATTGGGCAGGTGCGCGGGGAAGTTGTAGGGGCCCAGCACCGCCATCACTCCGTGCGGTTTGTGGCGCACAGCGGCGCTGGCGTTCAACCCGGCATCGAATTTCTTCTTGCCGGTGCGTTCGGCATAGGCCTGAACTGAAATATCGACCTTGTTCACAACGGCATCGATTTCGGCGCGTGCTTCCCACAGGGGCTTGCCGGCTTCGCGCGCGATCAGTTCAGCCAGAGGTTCGGTTTGACGGCGGACTTCGTTGGCAAAGCCGCGCAGCACTGCGATTCGCTCGGTCAGTGGCCGTCCCGCCCATGCCGCCCACGCGCGCCGGGCGGCGCTGACCGCAGCATCGACATCGCTATGGGGGCCACGCCACATTTCCATGCCGCTGGCCGGTTCAAAGGAAACCAGTATGTTGTCACTCACTCTGCTGGTTCCACCTGCGTTCGCAATGCAAAGATTTGGCGTCCGGTATCGTGAAAAGGTCTGAAAAGAAAGGGGGCAGGGCGTTAGGCGTTTGACCTAGGCGCCTATGACAAAGGGGGCGATTGTACAAAGGGGGGCGCTTAATTTTCTGGGTCGGCAGCGTGGCCGGCTGGCGGCGGCGGCGCGCCGTGGGCTGTGCCCATGCGGCGCAACGCGGCGACCTTCGCGTGAAATGGGCCCCAATCGTCACCTTCATCAATCGCCGCCCAGATCGTTTCAACCTCGTCCAGCAACAGCGATTGCGGGGCGGGATCGGCCCAATATTCGTGCGGGCTTCCGTCCGGCATGGCGGCCGGCTCATATCCCGTTAGCCATGTGCCGGGGGTTTGGCGCTGGCTGAAGAAAAACGCATCAGGCTGCGCGCCCGTTTCGCGCATCTGCGCCTCGCACGCGGCGACCAGTTGCGTGTCTG
The DNA here is from genome assembly GCA_030731635.1 of Erythrobacter sp. Lineage (GTDB taxonomy): Bacteria > Pseudomonadota > Alphaproteobacteria > Sphingomonadales > Sphingomonadaceae > Erythrobacter. The sequence goes on from JANQTR010000138.1 coordinate 15,268, forward strand.
TCTCCAACCCCTGGGGCGCGACCCCCAACCGCCAGCACCATCGCCGCGCGACGGCCGCCATATAAAGCGGCGCGAATCGTTCGAGCGCGGCGATCAGCGGCGCGGTGTCTGCCAGCAGCCGCAGCGCGACGGCCAATTGCCCGCAATTCCAGTGCAGCGCTTCGGGCTGGCGGCCGAAGGCATAAAGACCG
>JANQTR010000139.1:0-11669 GCA_030731635.1 Erythrobacter sp.
AACCCGCAGGTCAATCTCGGGCTTGACCTTGCTGGCGGTTCGCACCTGTTGCTCGAAGCCAAAGCGGACGATGTGCGCGCACAGCGGCTTGAGAATATGGAAGAAAATGTCCGCCTGTTGATGCGCAACGCGAAACCGCGCATCCGCATCGGCGACGTATCGAGCGGTGATGGGAAGCTGTCGTTCATCCTTGAAAACGCCGGTGATATTGACCGTGCGCGCGGGTTGATCGAACCGACGATGCAGGGCGCCAGCACCACCCGCGAATGGGAACTGACGGTGGTCGATGGCCAGCGCATGGTGCTGAGCCAGACCGATGCCGGGGTCAATCAGGCGATCGATGATGCGATGGACAGCGCGACCGAAGTGATCCGCCGCCGGATTGACGAACTTGGCACGCGTGAACCGACGATCATTCGGCAGGGCGATACCCGGATCGTTGTGCAGGTGCCCGGGTTGGAAGACCCCGCCGCGCTGAAAGAACTGGTTGGCAAGACCGCGCAGCTTGAATTCAAGATGGTTGACCTGAACGCTCTGCCTGAAAACGTGCAGGCGGGCATTGCGCCTCCGGGCAGTGAAATTTTCCCCTATGCCGATGACTCTCCTCAGCAAGGCCAGCTTGTCGCGGTGCGTCGTCTGGGCGGTATTCGCGGTGACAGTCTGACCGGCGCGCAGGCCGGGGTCGACGAGAATAATCAGAGCGTCGTCAACATCACCTTTGATTCAGTCGGCGGGCGCAAGTTTGCGCAACTCAGTACCGCAAATGTCGGGCGGCCCTTCGCCATCATCCTCGACAAGCGCGTGCTCTCAACACCTGTGTTCCAGTCAGCAATTCTGGGCGGACAGGCGCAGATTTCGGGGAGTTTTAACCCGGAGAGCGCCAACAACCTTGCGATTTCGCTGCGGTCAGGCGCGCTGCCGGTGGATATGGCGGTGGTTGAGGAACGCACCGTTGGACCTGATCTGGGTGCGGACTCGATCCGCAAGGGTCTGCTGGCGATGGCGATCGGCAGTCTGGCAGTGGTCGCGTTGATGGTCGCAACTTATGGCCGCTTTGGTATTTATGCGACCATCGCCTTGGTGTTCAATGTGCTGATGCTGCTCGGCCTGATGGCGCTTGGTGGGTTCACGCTGACGCTGCCTGGGATTGCGGGCTTTGTCATCACTATCGGCGCGGCAGTTGATGCCAACGTGTTGATCAATGAGCGTATTCGCGAAGAGCGCGCGCGCGGCCGCAAGGTCATCGCCGCTGTCGAGACCGGGTACAAGGAAGCCAGCCGCGCGATCTGGGACGCGAACCTGACCAACGTGATTTCAGGCTTTGCGCTGTTTGCGTTCGGCTCCGGCCCGATCAAAGGCTTCGCGGTGGTGCTGGTGATTGGCATCATGACGTCGGTCTTCACCGGGGTGACGCTGACCCGCCTGTTTGTGTCCGGATGGCTGCGCCGCGCCCGTCCCAACGACATCACGATTTAAGGAGCGCGAGACGATGAAACTCCTGAAGCTCGTCCCCGACAACACCAATATCAAGTTTCTGAAACTGCGCCTTCCGTTCTTCGTGCTCAGCCTTGTGCTGATCTTCGGAAGCTGGGCGGCGGTGCTCGTCAACGGGCTCAATTTCGGGGTCGACTTCGCTGGTGGTCAGGAAGTCCGCATGACGTTCGAGAATCAAGAGGCCGCGCCGATTCCGTCGCTGCGCGAGCTGGTCAGCGGGCTGGGGTATGGCGATCCGGTGGTGCAGGAATTTGGTGCGCCCAATCAGGTTTCCGTCCGTGTGGCCTTGCCCGAAGGGGCCGAAGACACCCCCGGCGCTGCCACCGCCATCGGGGCAAAGGTCATTGCCGCGATCGCAAAAGAATATCCCGACGCACGCACTGACGGGAACGATACCGTGTCCGGCAAGGTCGCAGGCGAATTCCGCAATCAGGCGCTCCTTGCGCTGCTCGCGGCAATGGCGGCGGTGTCGGTCTATATCTGGGTGCGGTTCGAATGGCAGTTCGGCGTTGGCGCGATGTTCGCGCTGGTGCACGATGTGTCGGTCACCCTCGGCCTGTTCGCGCTGACGCAGATGGAATTCAGCCTGCAGATCGTCGCAGCGATTCTCGCCATCATCGGCTATTCGCTGAACGACACCATCGTGGTTTATGATCGCATCCGGGAAAACCTGAAAAAATTCCGCAAGATGCCGCTGCCGGAATTGCTCGATCTGTCGGTCAATGAAACACTGGCGCGCACGGTGATGACATCGCTGACATTGTTTATCGCGCTGATCCCGCTGTTGATCTTTGGCCCGCCAAGCCTGTTCGGCATGGTTGCGGCGATCACCGTGGGCCTGTTCATCGGCACCTATTCGTCGATTTACATGGCCGGGCCGCTGCTGATCTGGATGGGGGTAACCTCAGACAGCTTCGTCCCGCAGGAAAGCAAGGTCGACCGCCAGGAAAAAATCGCGCGCGGAGAGGCTTAGAGCACTTTCCGCCCATTCTGGGCGACCCAAAATGGGCGGAAAGTGCTCTAGGGTAGGGCGAGGGCTCAGGCCGCGCCCACTAACCTTTCATAATGCGCAGCCAGTGCGGCGGCGTTTTCGTCCCAGCTGAAACCGTCGGTTAGTGCGGCAACCGCTTCGCGCGGCGGTGGATTGCTGAGGATCGCGTTGATTCCCGCCGCCACCGCTTGCGGTGTGCGTTCGACGAGCCGCCCGGCGGTGTCGCAATTGATCAATTCACGCGCGCCGCCGACATCGCAGGTTACCACCGGTGTGCCGCAGGCGAGGGCTTCGACCCAGGCATTGGCCAGCCCTTCGGCGACGGTCGGCAACACCATGACATCGGCCGCCGACAGGATCAGCGGCATCAGATCATGGTCGATCGAGCCGGCAAAATGCACGCGCTCCGCCACCCCCTCGCTCACAGCCAATGCGCGCAGCTGGGCCTCATCCTCGCCTTTGCCGATCAGGATCAGCCGCGCGTCGGGGACGGCGCGCAGCGCCGCAATCGCAATTGCCTGACCTTTGCGTTCGATCAGCGCGCCGACACAGGCAAGCAGGGGGGCGGTTGCGGGCAGGGCAAAGCCCAGTTCGCGGCTCAACTGGTCGCGCAGCTGGGTATGGCCAAACGGACGAAACCGATCACGATCAAGTCCTGTGTAATGCACCGTGATCTTGGCCGCATCCATGCCCATGGCGGCCATTTGCCCGGCGAGGTCCTGACTGACAGCGAGCAAGCCGGTGGCTGCGCGCGCAGCGTCCAGCATTTGCTGGCGGGCAAAGCCCTGCTCGCCCCAAAAAGTGATATCGCTGCCGCGCGCCTTGATCGACAGTGGCAGGCCCAGCGTGCGGGCGATTTCGGCGGCGGCGGGTCCATCGGGGAAAAAGAACTGCGCGTCGATCAGGTCAATCGGGGTTGCGGCGTGGATACGGCGCACCACCGGCAGCACAGCCCGCGCGATGGCGGCCGCATTGCGGCGCGCGCCGATGCGCGGGATCAGCGTGAAATGGGGGCGGTGGATGGTGATCCCGCCTTCTTCGCTTAGCTCAGGCAGGTCGGCCAGCGGGCGATAGCGGCCCAGCGCCAGCGGCGGCAGGCCGATGGGGTTGATCAGCGTGACCCGCCAATCACCGCGCTTGGCCAAGGCTTCCATTGACCGCGCCACAAAGGTGCCAAACCGCGGATTGACCGGATTGGGATAGAGCGTCGATAGGGCGAGTACATGCTGCATCGCTGCGGCCTTTACAGCGACCGCACCAGCATGATCGCCACCGCGATCCATGCCGGGTTATCGACCACCACCTGTTTCTGCCCGGCCCCCGGTGGCAGTAGCCCCACCAGCGTGCCGCGCCGGTCAATCAACCGGCCAAAGGCAAAGCGCCCGCCGGGGCGCGGGACAAGGCAGTCACGGTTCATGGCCCTGCTCATCTCCGGGGTGACGGCGTCCGAACCAGCATCGGGATCAATCACGCGTAGCCAGATGAGGTCGCCGGGGCGATATTCGCCGATGCTTTCGCGCACCGCCAGAACCAATGGTGCAGCGCCATCCTCGCCGCCTGCCAGATCGGTTGGCAGCACCGCTTCGCGCAGGGAGGTAAGAGGTTCGGCCCCGCTCGCCGCCAGTTCGGCCACGATCCGTGCCGGGGCGGCAGTATCATCCCGCATCAGGCTGGCCGGATCAACGCCAAGCGCGGCGGCGATACGGTTCATCCAGGTCAGCGAAAGACTGCGCATTCCGGTTTCCAACCGCCCGATCGTTTGGGCGGTGGTGGGCGGATCACAGGCTGCCGCCAGATCGGTGAGTGTCAGCCCCTTGGCCTTGCGGATGTCGCGGATGCGGTTCAACGATTGGCCCCCAGATTAACCGAATTGGTTTTTTCTTTCCTACAGATGCGCCGGCTTGGCAAGTCGCCGTCGTTAAAAAGCGGAGGAATTGCCATGAAGCGTCAACTTGTCGAACGTGAACTCACCCCCGAAGGCCCACGTCGGAGCGGGCAGGCAGGCGGAGCGCGCCCGCGTCGCACTGTGACCGTGAACCTTGGTGAGTCCCCCCTGGCATGGCTGCACGCGCGCGGGCATTTGTCCGAACGCCTGCTGGATGCGGGCGAGAAGCTGCGCGCCGATTATGAAAACGCCCAGCTATCAGCCAGCGTCACCATGCGCTGGGATCCGGTGCGGGTGAAATCAACCGGACCGCGCGGCCTTTCGCCGAGCGAGCGGCAAGTCGCCGCGCGCCAACGCTTCGACGGGGCGATCAAGGCGGCGGGCAAGGGGTTGGATGACATCCTGTGGCGCGTGGTCTGTGCGGGCGAGGCCCTGCCCGAGGCCGAAAAAACACTCGGCTGGCCGACACGAAGCGGCAAACTGGTGCTCAAAATCGCGCTGGAACGGGTGGCTGAATATTACCGCATTGGGTGAGGTAGCAGATTATTGAAACATCCGGAGACAGGTTAGCCTTCGACCTGTTCCGCCAGCATCAGCCAGCGTTCTTCTGCTGCTTCGCGTTCTTGCCGCGCGTTGGCGATGCCTTGGCTGATCGTTGCGAACCTTTTCGGGTCCTTGGAATACAACGCGGGGTCGTTCAGCAGCGCTTCGCCCTTGGCTATCGCAGCTTCAAGCTCTTCGATCCGGGCGGGCAGGATTTCGTAGTCGCGCTGATCCTTGTAGGACAGTTTGGCAGGCGGGGTGGGTTTGCCCGGCATGGGCTTGCCAGCCTCGTCCTGACCCGCGCCAGACTGCGCCAGGGCAGGGCTTGACCCCGTCTTGACCGGCGCTGATGGCTGTTTGCGCTTTGCCTCCCAATCGGCAAATCCGCCTGCAATAATGTCCACCTTGCCCGACCCATCAAGGCCCAGGGTAAGCGTCACCGTGCGATCAAGAAAATCGCGGTCATGGCTGACGATCAGCACGGTGCCGTCGAAATCGGCGATCACTTCCTGAAGCAAATCAAGCGTTTCAAGATCGAGATCATTGGTCGGCTCGTCCAGCACCAGCAGGTTCGCGGTACGGGCAAATTCGCGCGCCAGCAGCAGGCGGGACCGTTCCCCGCCCGACAAAATGCCGACTTTGGTATCAACCAGACCGGGATCGAACAGGAAGTCCTTCAGATAGGCCATGACATGCTTGCGCACCCCGCGCACGTCGATCCAATCGCCGCCTTCAGCCAGGATCTGACGGACGGTCGCATTGGGTTCCAGCAGCTTCCTTTGCTGGTCGATCATCACACCCGAAAGCGTCCGCGCATGGGTAACGGTGCCGGTGTCAGGCTCCAGCTCTTTCGTGAGCATTTTCAGCAAGGTGGTCTTGCCCGCACCGTTCGCGCCGACAATGCCGATGCGGTCCCCGTTCTGGATGCGCAGGCTGAATGGCTTGATAATCTGGCGGTCTTCGTAGGTCTTTGAAATGCCTTCAGCGACGATCACCGATTTCGATTTGAAGTCGTCATCGCTGGCCAGCTTGAGCTTGGCTGTGCCTGCGCCAGAAATCATCGACGCACGCGCCGCACGCATCTGGAACAGCTTTTCCAGACGGCCCTGATTGCGTTTGCGCCGCGCGGTAACGCCGCGTTCGAGCCAGTGCGCCTCGATCTTGAGCTTGGCGTCCATCCGTTCCGCCGCACGGGCTTCTTCGGCATAGACCTGTTCTTCCCACGCCTCGTACCCGCCAAAGCCGATATCCTTGCGGCGCAGCGTCCCACGATCAAGCCACAGGGTTGAACGCGTCAGGCGGGTCAGAAAGGTACGATCGTGGCTGATGGTGATAAACGCGCCGCGATAGCGGGTCAGCCAATCCTCCAGCCAATCGATCGCGGAAAGATCAAGGTGGTTGGTCGGTTCGTCCAGCAGGATCAGGTCAGGGTCCTGCGCCAAGGCCCGGGCAATCGCGGCGCGGCGCCGTTCGCCACCGCTTGCGGTCGCGGAAAGCCGGCTCATGTCGATCCCCAACTGGCCCGCAATCGCTTCGACTTCGTGTGCGGCCGGAGCATCATCGCCGCCCAGCGCAAAATCCATCAGCGTGCCGGTGCCGGAAAAGTCCGGTTCCTGTTCAAGGAACACGATCCGCGTATTCGGCTTTACCCGGCGTTGGCCCCGGTCGGCATCGATGTGTGCCATGATCAGGCGCAGCAGCGTGGTTTTGCCTGCGCCATTGCGGCCGATCAAAGCGAGCCTGTCACCCGGCATCACATGCAGATCAATCGGTGCTGCGCCGCTGGTTGGTGTCGGGCCGCCAAACAGCCAGCGCCCGCCTTGTTGTAAGGCCAGCCCTTCGAGCGAAAAGATAGGAGGTTGCGCCATGCGAAGCGCCACCTAGGGCCAAGCCGTCTGCGCCACAAGAGCGCGGTTCAGTGCTGCGAAAGCTGCACGGCCCCACAGGGCCAGACGAATTGGAGGAACTGCACCCATGATCCGTCCCGCTATTGCCTTGATTACCGCCAGCGCACTGGGCCTTCCCGCCGCCACACTGGCTGCTGCCGAGATCGAAATCGACGCCAATGGCCCGGTGGTCGAACTCAGTGTGTTTGAAAGCGTCTCTGTCGCGCCCGATATGGCCACGATTGGTGCAGGCGTGAGCACCGAAGCCCCTACCGCGACCGAGGCTCTGCGCCAGAACTCGGCTGAGATGCAAAAGGTGATCGCCCGGATCAAGGCGCTGGGCGTGGCGGAAAAGGACATTCAGACCACAGGCATCACCCTAAATGCGCAATATGATTATAATCAGGAAAGCCAGCGTCAGGTGTTCCGCGGCTACCAGGCGTCCAACCGGGTCAGTGTGATCCTGCGCAAGATCGACGGTGTGGGCAGCGTGCTTGATGCACTGGTGGCCGCGGGCGCAACCGATCTTAACGGACCCAGCTTTTCGATCGACAATGACGAACCAGCCAAGGACGCAGCCCGCAAGCGCGCGTTTGAACGTGCGCAGGCGCGCGCCAGTGCCTATGCTGCCATGCTCGGTTATGATGACGCCAAGGTGCTGGCGATTGCGGAAAGCATTGAAGGCAGCGGGTCAATCGCCGAACTGGCGCCGCGGGGGTTGAGCATCGCCAAGGCTGATGCAGCACCGGTACAGCCAGGCATGGTTTCCACTGGCATCAGCATCACCATCAAATATGAATTGGTGAAGCAAACCGACCTTGCGGCTGAGTGATCGGTCATTCACGGCTTGTTCAATGGCCCCTGCCTAGGCATGACAGCATTATGAAACCGCATCGTCCCTTTGTCGTCTTGATCGCTGCCGTGATGGCCCTGACCGGCGCTGTCTATCCGCTGACTGCGCAGGATAAGCTGAGCGGCGATCAGGGTGAAGCCCGGCGCGAAATGAAGGCTGGCACCCAGCTGCCTTTGCGTGAGATCGAACGCCGCATCCTGCCGCAGATGCAGGGCAGCGAATACCTTGGTCCGGCTTACGATTCGACGGCGCGGGCGTACCGGCTCAAGTTTATTCGTGATGGCCGGGTGACCTATGTCGATGTTGACGCCCGCAGCGGGCGTATCATCGGCCGTTCGCGCTGATCCGCAGATTGCCATGCGTGATCATCGGGGGAAAGCAGCGGCAATAGCGCAGGCGGCTTGCTTGACGCCTTCATCCCAAAAGCCCACGACTTACCGTAAATCAACGCAGGGAAATGGTGGATTATGCGCATTCTGATCGTCGAAGACGAACCGACCCTCGGCGCGCAGCTCAAGTCGACGCTTGAGGGGCAGGGCTATGCTGTGGACCTGTCGGTTGATGGCGAAGACGGGCATTTCATGGGCTCGACCGAGGATTATGACGCTGTGGTGCTCGACCTCGGCCTGCCTGAGATTGACGGGCTGACCGTGCTCGGCATGTGGCGGCGCGAAGGGCGCACCTTCCCGGTGCTGGTGCTGACCGCCCGCGATTCATGGTCCGACAAGGTTGCCGGGCTTGATGCGGGCGCAGATGATTATCTGGCCAAGCCATTCCAGACCGAAGAGCTGATTGCCCGGCTGCGCGCGCTGATCCGCCGCGCTTCAGGCAACACCTCGTCGGAACTCAATGCGGGCGATGTCCGGCTGGACACCCGTTCGGGCCGGGTGACGCTGGCGGGCGAGCCGGTCAAGCTGACCGCGCAGGAATACAAGCTGCTCAGCTATCTGATGCACCACAAGGGCAAGGTGGTGAGCCGCACTGAACTGATCGAACATATCTATGATCAGGATTTTGACAGGGATTCGAACACCATCGAAGTGTTTGTCACCCGCATCCGCAAGAAGCTTGGCGCAGACGTGATATCGACCATCCGTGGCCTCGGTTACAGCCTCGACGACCCCGCCGACGCTCCGCGCGCCTGAGGCGGCGGGCGCAGGCGGCGACGCGCGCACGGCCTTGCCCGAGGGTGAGGCTGCTGGCGTGACCAATGCGCCCGCGTCAGTGATACCGCCTGCTCCGCGCGCCAGCCTTGCGCGGCGCATGGGGCTGATCGCGGCGGGATGGATTTTCGTGCTGTTGCTGGGCGGCGGCATCGCGCTGGAGCGCACGCTGACCACGCAGGTTGAAGACAATTTCGACGAACAGCTTGAATACATCCTTACCGCAATGATCGCCTCGGCAGAGATCGACCCCTTTGGCGAAGTGTGGTTCTATCGTGCGCTTGGCGATCAGCGGTTTCTGGAGCCGGGCAGCGGCCTTTATTGGCAGATTAGCGGCGCCAACCGTGAACCCTTGCCATCACGCAGCTTGTGGGATCGCACCTTGAAGCTGGAGGGCGTGGAAACCAAAGGCGAACACTTTGATAGCGAAGTGCATTTCTACAATTCTGACCAATTCGCGGGCGAACCATTGCGCCTTGCCGAACGCACGGTGATCCTGCCGGGGAGCGAGACCCGCTGGACCTTCGCCGTCGCCAGCGCGACCGAACAGATGGACACCCAGATTGGCCGGGTGCGATTGATCCTGATCTGGAGCTTTGCAGTGCTGGGGCTGGGCCTGCTGGTGATGGCACTGCTGCAAATCCGCTATGGCCTTTCCCCGCTACGCCGGGTGCGTGCGGCGATCCAGAACCTGCGCACCACCGGCGCGGGGCGCATCACCGAAGCCCTGCCGCTGGAAGTGCAGCCGCTGGTGGAGGAGCTTAATGCGCTGCTTGAGCATTCGGAGAAGCAGGCCGAAGAAGCCCGCCGCCATGCGGGCAATCTGGCCCACGCGCTCAAGACTCCGCTGACCGTGCTGACCAATGCCGCCACGGCGCGCGCGCCAGACATCGGTGAAACGGTGATGCGCGAAACCCGGACGATGCAGCGCCATGTTGACCACCACCTTGCCCGCGCCCGCGCTGTGGGTCGCCGTGCGGTTGGTCATGCCCGAACCAATGTGATGGACAGCGCCGAAGCGGTGCGCCGCGCGGTGGAACGGCTTTATCCCGATGGCCGTCTGGATATCGACGGCAGCCGCAGCGCCACTGTCGCGCTGGAACGGCAAGATCTGGACGAACTGCTTGGCAACTTGATCGAAAACGCGGCCAAATATGGCGGCGGCAGTGTGTTCGTGACCATTGATCCGGTTGATGACAACCATCCGCTCGATCCGAAACAATGCCTGATCTGGGTCGAGGATGACGGTACGGGCATCCCTGAGGCAGAGCGCGTGCGCATCTTTGATCGCGGTGTGCGGCTTGATACCGACAAGCCCGGCACAGGCCTTGGCCTTGCGATCGTGCGCGATGTTGCCGAAATTTATGGCGGCAGCGTCACCCTCGGCGTCAGTGAGGATTTGGGCGGTTTGCTGGTCGAACTGCGCCTGCCGCGCGCTGATTGACGCCTTGGCGAAGGGTTTGTGCAAGACCTGCGTTGTACGGATGACGAAGTAACAAACGCACAGGCAAGCGGGGCCATTTGCGCGCAAACATGACAGCCAGCGGCGAGCCATCCACAACCGCTTCACCCAACGCCGTTTCGGGTGATGATGCGGCATTGGCGGCGCGGTTGGCGGCGCGCGATTCGGCTGCCCTGCGTGATGCCATCGCGCTGCATGGTGATGCGCTTTACCGCGTTGCCTATCGCATGACGGGTGATGCCCATGAGGCCGAGGATATCGTGCAGGAAGCCATGCTGCGATTGTGGGATCATGCACCAGGCATTGCCGCGCGCCATCCGCTTGGCAGTCAGGCAGCTGGCGCGCTTAGACTTGGCGGGTGGCTTCAACGGGTGGTGACCAACCTCGCGATTGACCGGCTGCGGCGCGCACGGCGTATTTCTGGCGAAGAGGTGCCCGATAGTGCGGATGACGCCCCGCTCGCCGATGCACGGATCGAAGCGGACGAACAGACCCGCTCCGCCCGTGCGCTGATTACCGCACTGCCCGAACGCCAGCGCGCAGCGATTGTGCTGACCTATTATGAGGAATTGTCCAATGCCGCCGCAGCCCAAACGCTCGACATGAATATCAAGGCGTTTGAATCGCTGCTGCTGCGTGCGCGCACTGCGCTGCGCAATGCCTATGCGGCGCAGGCAGAGGGAGGCGCATCATGAGCGATGACGATATTCTTGCAGGCAGCCCGCTGGCACGCGCGCTTGATGATTATTCCGTCCCCGGCCTCAGCGCTGGATTTGCCGACCGGGTTATCGCCGCTGCAGAAACGCGCGCCGGGCCGCTGCCTGAGCTGCGCCGCAAAGCTGGCGGCGGCGGCGGAGCGGGCGGGCGCGGCTGGCGGATGGGGCAACGCATCGCGATTGCCACGCTCGGCTTTGGCGCGTTGGCGACGGCAGCGGCAGCGACCGGGGTGCTCGAACGGTTCGACATTCCCGTGCCATCGCCGCAGAAAGTATGGGCGAGTTTGGCCGGCACTTCCGCGCCTGCCGCAGCGGTTCCGGCGGCGCGCTCGCCTGATGCAAATGCGCCTACCGCACTTACCCGGGTTGAGATCGAAGGCCCGATCGACACCCCCGAAGAACTTGGCGAAGCGTTTCGCCGCATCGACGAAGTCCGCAAGGGCCGCAGCGACGCGCGCCGCCAGATCATCGACCAACGCTTCGAGCGCGCCATTGAACGCCGCCGCGCTGCGGGGCTGCCCGTCCCCGATGCCGAGCAGGAAGCCCGCCTGCGCCAGCGGATCGACGCGGCACAGGCCGAGCGCGAAGGGCGAGCGGCCAAGCGGGTCGAGGCTCGGCGGCAAGAAATGCGCGAACGGGTTGAAAACGGCGAAGCGCTGACGCGCGACAACCTGAT
>JANQTR010000139.1:11769-15314 GCA_030731635.1 Erythrobacter sp.
TTGCGCGATCAGCGGCAGAGCCAAAACCGGCTCCCGACGCCAACGCCGGGGCAGACTGAGGGTGAGAATGAGGCCCCGAGCCTTGCCGAACCCGCGGTAGAGGCAGGCGTCCCCGATCCTGCGCCGCCGCCGCGTTGAGCAAAAAAGCTTGCAAGGCGCGAAGGGTGCGCCGTGTCGCGACGTTTTCTCCTTGTCACCAGCAGCGAACCCCGCGCCGCTCGGCTGACCTCGCAAGATGACGAATCAAGGAGGAAAACCCCATGCACACAACCCGCCTTATGCTCGCAGCGATGGCCGCGCTGGCACTCGCCGTGCCTGCCGCTGCGCAGGAAAAAACCCGCACCAAAACATTTGAAGGCCCGAATGTTGCCGCCACTCAAACGGTTACGGTCAACAAGGATACTGGCACCGCCACCCGCGACCGCGAAGTGACCAATCTTAACACCGGCAACACAGCAAGCAGCGGGGCCGTGCGTCAGCGTACCGAAACCGGATCGACGATTGGCGTTGTGCAGACCGGCCCGCAGGGTCGCAGCCGCAGCCTGGAAGGCGAACGGACCCGCACCGAAACCGGATCGACCTTTACCGGTACCGCCACCGGGCGCCGCGGAGAAAACCTCGGATTGTCAGGCAGCCGCAGCCGCGATGGGCAGGGCAATTCGGCTGCCAGCCAGTCGATCACCAACAGCGATGGCGATGTGCTCGCCGCGCGCAACCGCACCACCACCCGCGCCGATGGCCAGGTCAGCCGCAACGTCACCCGCACCCGCGCAGAAGGTTTCAACCCGCCGCGTGCGCGCAGCAGGCGTCCGCGCTAACAAACGTGGGAATTGCGCGCTTTTCCAGGACATGCAGCCCGCTTGTCCCGGCCCCGATGGAGCGCGCATAGCGGCGGTGCATCGCTGATCTGGTAGAGCAGCGCCAGCCCGCCAAGGGGCACGAAACCTTGACCCTGTTTCGTGCCCTTTTCCGCGCGATCAGCTCTGCTGCGCGCGTTCGTGGTGGCGGATCACTTCTTCGATGATAAAACGCAGAAATTTCTCGGAGAATTCGGGGTCAAGATCGGCATCTTCCGACAGCTTTCGCAGCCGCGCGATCTGGCGCGCTTCGCGGTCGGGATCGGCTGGCGGAAGTGTTTGCTTGGCTTTGTATTCTCCCACCGCCTGCGTGATCCGGAACCGTTCGGCCAGCATGTGAATCAAGGCGGCATCGATATTATCGATGCTTTTGCGGAAGGCCGCCAAAGCCGGGTCGGGCGCCGTATCGGGTGCCGGATGCAACGGGGCAGGGTTTTGCGTTTCTTGCGACATTGCGCGCGAAACTAGCAGCAATTCTGCGCTTGCCAAGCACGCTGACCACCCCCTAATGCCAAGCCTTGATGAGCGCAGACATAATTCCCTTGCCGCGCAGCCGGCCGACGCTTGATCCGATGCTGTCGCTGACAGCGGCGGGCATGAATTCCGTCAACGCCGTGATCCTTGATCGGATGCAAAGCGAAATCCCGCTGATCCCCCGCTTGGCCGGGCACCTGATCAGCGGTGGCGGCAAGCGGCTGCGCCCGATGCTGACCCTCGCCGGGGCTGAACTGGTGGGTTATAACGGCACCCGCCATTACAAATTGGCAGCCGCGGTTGAATTCATTCACACTGCCACGCTGTTGCACGATGACGTCGTCGATGGCAGCGAACTGCGGCGCGGCAAGGCAGCGGCCAACATCATCTTCGGCAATCCTGCCACCGTGCTGGTCGGCGATTTCCTGTTTAGCCGCGCGTTCGAATTGATGACTGAAGATGGGTCCTTGCGCGTGCTATCGATCCTCAGCCGGGCGAGCGCGGTGATCGCGGAAGGCGAAGTTTCGCAGCTGTCCGCGCAGCGCCAGATCAACACCAGCGAAGAACAATATCTCCACATCATCGGCGCGAAAACCGCTGCGCTGTTCGCCGCTGCCAGCCAGATCAGCGCCGTGGTGGCCGAATGTTCCGAAGAACAGGAACGCGCGCTCGAAGCCTATGGCCGCAACCTTGGGGTGGCGTTCCAACTGGTCGACGATGCGATTGATTACGATTCCGACGCCGCTGAAATGGGCAAGGAACAAGGCGACGACTTCCGTGAGGGCAAGATGACCCTGCCGGTGATCCTCGCCTATGCTCGCGGCAACGAGGACGAGCGCAAATTCTGGAAGGACGCGATCATCGGGCACCGTTCGTCTGATGACGACCTTGCCCATGCGATTTCGTTGATTTCCAGGCACAATGCGCTTGAAGATACGCGCGAACGCGCCCGCCACTTCGCCCACCGGGCAATCGACGCGATTTCGATCTTCCCCGATGGCAAAGCCCGCACGGCGATGGCCGAAGCGGCGCAATTCGCGGTCGCGCGCGGCCACTGATCGGGGTAACGGACGGGGCAATGCACCCCGACCTTCCCATCCACGCTGTCCTGCCAGACATTCGCGCCGCGCTTGCCGGGGCTGGCGTAGCCGTGCTGATCGCACCGCCGGGGGCGGGCAAAACCACCGCTGTTGCGCCTGACCTTCTGGGGCAGCCGTGGTGCACGGGCCAGATCATCCTCACCTCACCCCGCCGGGTCGCCGCACGCGCTGCGGCTGAACGCATGGCGGAAATGCTGGGCGAGGCGGTGGGCGGAACGGTCGGTTACCTCACCCGGCTCGACAGTAAGGTGTCGGCCCGCACGCGCATTCTTGTCGTGACCGATGCCATTCTGGTGAACCGGTTGGTCGATGATCCCGAGCTTCCCGGCGTATCCGCACTGCTGTTTGACGAGGCGCATGAACGCGGGCTCGACAGCGATCTGGGCCTCGCCTTGGCGCTGGAGACGCGCGCTGTGCTACGCGAAGACCTGCGCGTACTGGTGATGTCGGCGACCATTGATGGCGCGCGTTTTGCCCGGCTGCTGGGCGATAGCGCACCGGTGGTAGAGAGCGAAGGACGCAGCTTTCCGCTAACGATCAAGTGGTTTGGCGGTGATGGCGCGCTGGCGATCGAGGATCGGGTCACCGCTGCGCTGATGACCGCATGGCGGGACGAGCAGGGCGATATCCTCGCCTTTCTGCCCGGCGTGCGCGAGATTGAGCGGGTGCGCGAACGGTTGGAGCAGCGCCTTCCGGGCACCCCGATCCATCCGCTCCATGGCCAGATTGAACCTGCCGCTCAGCGCGTCGCAATTCGCCGCGATCCTGATGGCCGCCGGCGCGTCGTGCTCGCCACGGCAATTGCGGAAACATCGCTGACCTTGGACGGAGTCAGCGTGGTGGTTGATAGCGGCCTTGCACGCCTCGCGGAATTCGACCGCGCGGCAGGGACCACCCATCTCGTAACCCGGCGCGCGTCACAGGCCTCAGCCGCACAGCGCGCGGGACGCGCGGCCCGGCAGGGGGCGGGGGTTGCATACCGGTTGTGGGAAGAGGCGGGCCACGCGGGCCGCCCGGAATTTGCGCCAGCCGAAATCATGCAGGCCGATCTTGCCCCGCTGCTGCTGCGGTTGGCGAAGTGGGGGACGGTTGATCCAGCGGGTCTGCCATGGCT
>JANQTR010000140.1 GCA_030731635.1 Erythrobacter sp.
TACTTGCGGAAGCTCATCTTCTCGGTGATGTTGCGCGGGTTCTTCTTGGTCACGTAGAAGAAGCCGGTGCCCTCGCTCGAGACGAGGCGGATCTTGACGGTGGTGGGCTTCGCCATGGCGGGTTCCTGTCAACTGGGTCGGCCCGGCGAATGCTTCACGCAGGGCTAAAAAAGCAAATAGCGGCGCGCCCGGTAGGCCCGGCACACCGCCACATGGGCGCGCCATTCGCCGATTCACGGGGAAAAGTCAAGGCGGCTTGCCGCCCTCCGGCTACCAATCGGAACTGCTGGGTCTGCCGCGATTGGCCTTCACTGTACCGCGCACCTTTTTGGTCTTCAGCCGCGCGGTCTTGCCGATTCGATTGAGCCGGGTTTTGGCGCGGCGTTTGGGCTCGGTCTGCGCCTCTTCAAGCAGCGCGGTCAGCTTGACGCGGGCGTCCTGACGGTTGGCGTCCTGCGTGCGGTGCGCCTTGGACGAGATGATCAGATCGCCATTGCCCGCCAGTTTCGATCCTGCCAGCGCCCGCAGCCGCGCAAACACCGGCGGGGCAAGGCGCAGGGCATAGATATTGACCCGCAGTTCCACCTCGGTCGCGACCTTGTTGGCATTCTGCCCGCCTGGCCCTGATCCGGCGAGGAAGCTTTCCTCTGCCAAACGCAATGCGCGCGCGGCTAGGGGTTCTGGGCCAGAGGATAGTGCGTCTTCATCCATCGGTCGCCCCAAGCGCGCGGAAATCGGCCGGCAGCGGCGCATGCGCGGTAATCGGCGGTTTGCCGTCGCGCGTCACGGTCAGGCTTTCGGCGTGAAGCATCGTGCGTCCCGCGCCCGGTACCGATCCTGCGCCGTAAACCGGATCGCCCAGCAAGGGCGCGCCCAAGCCTTTGAGCGCGTGCACACGCAACTGATGCGTTCGTCCAGTTTCCGGGCGGAACCGGATCAGGCTGTGTGGCCCCAATTCCTTCACCAGTTCCCAGTGCGAAATTGCCGTCTTGCCCTTTTTCGCGACGATCATCTGCCAGCCTTTTTCAGCCGAGCTGATCTTGGACAGCGCCAGTTCAATCGTGCCTTCGGTCCCGACCGGATGGCCAGCCAGCACCGCGAGATAGGTCTTGGCCACGGCGCGGTCTTCAAACGCCTTGTTGAACCGCGCCAGCGCCTTGGGATTGCGCGCCAGCAGGAGGCAGCCGCTGGTATCGGTATCAAGCCGGTGCACCGCCACGGGTGGGCGCTGGAACCCCAGCTTCAGCTGTTCGAGGTGATCTTCGAGACACGGCCCGCCTTTGCGTGGGCGGTCGACCGAAAGGCCCGCAGGCTTGTCGATCACCAGTGCTTCGCCGTCTTCGAAAAGGATTTTAAGGTCTGCCATGCGCCCCGATAGCCGTTAGATCCGGGCTTGTCGAAGGGCGCGTCAGATCAGCGCGGCGCGCATCAATCCGCGCACCGCATTGCCGAGCCAGAACCCGCCGGCAAGATCGTCCAATGTCAATTCCGCCTCTTGCGCCTTGCCTTCGGCCAGCAAGTGTTCGCGCAGCACCCCGGGCAGCAGGCCGAGGCTGGCGGGCGGGGTCAGCAGCACGCCATCCGGCCCTTCGGCAAACACGCAGGTAAAGCTGCCTTCGCTGACCAGCCCATCGCTGCGCACCAATATCGCCTCGTCCGCGCCCATGCTGCGCGCTGCGACGAGCGCATCGTCATAAAACCCACGGTCTGATGTTTTGTGCGCCAGCCGCCAATCGCTCGGGTCGAGCGGATTGGGCAGCGCGATGACCTTCACCGGCTCGCCCAGCAGCGCTGGCAGCGGCCCGGCCTCAAGCGCACTTGCCCCGCTGCGTGCGGTCAGCAGCCGCACTTTGGCAGCTGCATCAAGTTCAAAACACAGCGCCTGAATCTGGTTGCGCACCGCATGGCGATCAAACGCAAAGCCGAGCACTTCGGCGCTGCGTTTCATCCGCGCCAGATGCAATTCAAGCAGCGCGATGCCGCTGTCCGGGTCAAACCGCATCGTCTCGATCAGGTCAAAGGCGGGCGCGGTCAGCCCCGGCGCGGCGCGGCGCACAAACCCGGCCTTGACCTCGCACTCGCGCCGTTCGGACAGGGCGTCACTATCGGCCACAATCGCTGAACCGATACCGAGCACCGCGCGGCCTTGCCCGTTCTCGACCGGGGTCAGCCGCAGGGTGCGGATCGCGACGTTGAAGGCGGCGTTGGCGGTTCCTGCCGCGTCGGGCGCATCGATCCGGCCAATCGCCCCGCAGTAAGGCCCGCGTGCATCGCGTTCGATCTGGTTGAGCAGTTCCATCGCCCGGATCTTGGGCGCGCCGGTGATCGATCCGCACGGGAACAGCGCCCGCACCAGATCCATCGCACCCATGCCGGGGGCAAGCTGCGCGCGCACGGTCGACACCATCTGGTGCACCGTCGGGTAGCTTTCGACCGCAAAGGCGGCGTCGACCACCACGCTGCCCGCCTCAGCCACGCGGGCGAGATCATTGCGCATCAGATCGACGATCATCAGGTTTTCCGCGCGATCCTTGACCGATGCGGCAAGGTCAGCGGCCATCGCGCGGTCAGCCTCAGCGTCGGCGCCGCGCGGACGCGTGCCCTTCATCGGCTTGACCTTGGCCTCTGCCCCATTGAGCGCAAAAAACAGTTCGGGCGAAAAGCTCAAAAGCCAATGCGACCCGTCGAACATCAGCCCGCCATAGCCCGCCGCCGCTGCCCCGCGCAGCGCCGCGTACAGCCCGACCGGATCGCCGCGGTATGACCCTTCGAGCATGTAGGTCAGGTTGGCCTGATAGATATCGCCGGCGTGGATCGCCTCCCGCAGGGCGGCAAACGCGGCATTATATCCGCCCGGCGATAGCTGCGGCTGCATTGGGCCAATGCTGCCCGGCGCGTCTGCCCGCGCGGCGAGCCACGCAGGGACATCGGCGGCGGCAATCCGCGTCGGCGCTTCAAACAGGCCGAGCCAAACCAGCGGCCCTGCCGCGCCCGTACGTCCTGCCGCCAGCCCCGCCAGCCTGGGTTCCAGCGCCAACCCAGCCTCATAGGCAAGATAGCCCGCCAACGCTCCGCCGCCCGCCAGTCGCGCCGCTTCGGCTGCATTGAGCACGGCTTCGACTTCGTCGGCACGGTGGGCGACGAACACTACGCGCGGGCGTTCGTACAGCAGCGCATCGGCCGCCGCATCACCTGCGCGGGCATCGTCGAGCAGCACGAATGGCGGTTGGTGATCCATGGCTTGCAGCCTTAGCCAAAACCGCGCCGCTGTCGAGAACTTGACCGCCGCGCCTGCCCCCTGCACATGACCGTGAAACAGGTTAAGACGGGGACGATCAATGGCGGAAATGGCAGGCGATATCTATCTGGGGCTGGGCGGCGATGGTTCGCGCCAGGCGCTGGCGCTCAGCCGATCGAACCGCCATGGGCTGATCGCAGGCGCGACCGGCACCGGCAAGACGGTGACCTTGCAGGGCGTCGCCGAAAGCTTCTCTGCCGCCGGGGTGCCGGTGTTCGTCGCCGATGTGAAAGGCGATCTGTCGGGCATCGCGATGCCGGGTTCGCCGACCTTCAAGCACGCCGACAAGCTCGAATCGCGCGCCAGGGAACTGGGCAT
>JANQTR010000141.1:0-13457 GCA_030731635.1 Erythrobacter sp.
CATGGCGCTGATCATGATGAAGCGGCTGACGCTGACCGGATCGACGCTGCGCCCGCGTTCCGACGGGTTCAAATCCGCGTTGGCGGACGAGATCGCCGACAATGCCTGGCCGTTGTTTGTCGATGGCGAATTGTCGCCGGTGATGGATAAAACCTTCCCGCTGGCCGAAGCTGCCGCCGCTCACGCGCGGATGGAGGCAGGTGCGCATGTCGGCAAGATCGTGCTGGAGGTAGCCAAGGACGCGAACAATGGCTGAAACCCTGATCCTCCATGAAGATCCGCGCAGCGGCAATTGCTACAAGATCAAGCTGACCGCCGCGCTGCTGGGTCTGCCGCTCGAAACCCGCGCTTATGACATCATGAAGGGCGAAACCCGCACGCCCGAATTTCTTGCCCGTGTGAACGCCAATGGCCGCATACCGGTGCTTGAAATCGGCGCCAATGAACGGGAAGGCAGCACCGCGCGGTTTCTGCCTGAAAGCAACGCCGCCTGTTGGTATGTCGCCCACGGCAGCGCGCTGATCCCGGCCGACCGGTTTGGTCAGGCGGACATGCTGCGCTGGATGTTCTTTGAACAATATAATCACGAACCCAATGTGGCGACGCTGCGGTTCTGGCTGCGGTTTGTGGGCGAGACGAACCTGTCGGCCGAACAACGCGCGCAGATCATGGCCAAGCGGATGGCGGGCTGCGGTGCGCTCGAACTGATGAACCGGCATCTGGCGAACAGTGATTTCATGTCCGGCGCAGCGGTGACGCTCGCGGATATTGCGCTGTTCGCTTACACCCATGTCGCCGAAGAAGGCGGGTTCGGGTTGAGCGATTACCCGCATATCGAACGCTGGATCGCACGGGTGCAGGCCTTACCCGGCTTCATCGCGATGGATTGACGGGGCGGTTCGACAAACGCCTTCCTCCCCGCTTGATTTGTCGCGCGCCAGTCATAAATTGGTCGGGAACGGCGCCGCAGGGTGACTGTGATCCTTGAGCGCTGTCAGCAAGTGACTCCAAACCGTCACTTGTCTGCGCGACGCTTGTAACAATTGCCTGTCATGGGGTGGTTCGAACAAGATAAGACACTCAGGGATTTCACATGACCGGATCCGATCTGTCTGACCTGCTGAGCGATGGCGCCATCACGGATGAAGCCGCCGTGGCTGACCTTGCCGGCGAATTCGGCAACATCGCCAATTTCCCGCTTGGACACCCGCGCAAGCCCGAACCTGAAGCCCCCGAAAACGGCGGCCCTGAGCGGCGCAGCTATCGCACGATCTGGATCAGCGATGTCCACCTGGGTACCAAGGGCTGCAATGCCGACATGCTGATCGACTTTCTCGACACCACCGATAGCGAGACCATGTATCTGGTCGGCGACATCATCGATGGCTGGCGGCTGAAGAAAAAATTCTACTGGCCCGCCGCGCACAACGATATCGTCTGGCGCATCATGAAGCGCGCCCGGCGTGGGACGCGGGTGGTTTATATCCCGGGCAACCATGACGAGATGTTCCGGCAGTTCACCGGATTGAACTTCGGCGGGATCGAAATCCGCCGCGCGGCTTTTCACGACACTGCCGATGGCCGCCGGTTGATGGTGCTGCATGGCGATGAATTCGACGCGGTGATGCTGTCGCACCGCTGGCTCGCCTTTGTGGGCGACCATGCCTACCACTTGATGATGAAGCTCAATGTCACGGTCAACACCGTGCGCGGCTGGCTGGGCAAGCCCTATTGGTCGTTGTCCAAGGCGGCGAAGCACAAGGTCAAGAACGCGGTCGAGTTCATCTCCCGCTACGAAGAAGCCGTGGCGCGCGCGGCAGGGGAGCGCGGGGTGGACGGGGTGGTGTGCGGGCACATCCACAACGCCGATTTCCGTCATTTCGATCACAACGGCAAGGCGATCGAATATTGGAATGACGGCGACTGGGTCGAAGGCTGCAACGCCTTGGTCGAACATCACGATGGGCGGATGGAAATCCTGCACTGGCCGGACGAGATCAAGCAGCGCGGGCCAGAGCGCGGGGCAGAGCGTGGGGCAGATCAGGGCGATGTACCGATGACCGATCCGGCTGATCCTGCGCGGGAGGCGGCGTGAACCGCCTCACCACCATCGCTCCCGACACCGCCATGCCTGCCACTTGGCCGATTGCTGCCAATGCAATCGGCCCCCATTCCATCGCCATTGTCACCGATGCCTGGCACCCGCAGACCAATGGTGTGGTGCGCACGCTTTCGACCACCTGCGACATGCTGCGCGCCTGGGGGCATGCGGTCACCGTCATTTCGCCAGAAGATTATCCTTCGATGCCGGCGCCGACCTATCCGGAAATCCGCCTCGCGCTGACCGCGCCCGGTGCTGTCGGACGGCGGCTGGCAAAGATTGCGCCCGATGCTGTGCACATCGCCACCGAAGGCCCGCTGGGGCTTGCCGCACGGCGTTATTGCCTGCGCCGCAAGGTGCCGTTCACCACCGCCTATCACACCCAATTCCCCGATTACTTCGCGCGGCGCACCGGCCTGCCTGCCAGCATCTTCTGGCCCTATATCCGCTGGTTTCACCGTCCGGCGGAAACCATCATGGTCGCGACCGAGACAATCCGTGCGCAGCTGCGCGAACAGGGCCTGACCCAACTGAGCCATTGGAGCCGTGGGGTCGATCTCGCCTGTTTTTCACCCGCCGCTGCGCCGCCGCCCGAATATGCCGGGCTGCAGGGACCGATCCTGCTTTATGTCGGGCGAGTCGCGGTGGAAAAGAACATCGCCGCCTTTCTCGCCTGTGATTACCCCGGAACCAAGGTGGTGGTTGGCGATGGCCCGGCGCGCGCGGGGCTGGAGGCGAAGTTTCCCGGCGCGCTATTCCTCGGCAAGCGCACCGGCGCGGAGCTTGCTGGCTGTTATGCCGGGGCAGACGTGTTCGTTTTTCCCAGCCGAACAGATACCTTTGGCCTTGTGATGATCGAAGCGCTGGCGTGCGGCACTCCGGTGGCCGCCTTTCCGGTGCCCGGCCCGCTCGACATTGTTACCGATGCGGTTGGCGCATTGTCCGAAGACCTGACCCGCGCGATCGATGCCGCGCGTTATTGCGACCGCGCGGCCTGCGCAGCCTATGGCGCAAGCTATTCGTGGGAGGCGGCGACGCGGCAGTTTCTATCGGGTCTGGCCCCGCTCGAAGACGATGCCGTTGCCGCGTTGCAGGCGGTTCCGGCGTTCTGAATCAAGGTTTGCTTGCCGTTCTCCCGGCTTTCGCGTATTGGGGTAGCCAATGTGGCCGTTCCGTGAGGGGCGGCCCTTTCCATTTTCAACGGAGATTCCCCCCATGGCTATCAAGGATCAGCCCAAGCCGCTGATGCCGCACGCCACCGCGACCTGGCTGGTGGACAACACCGCGCTGTCGTTTGAGCAGATTGCCGAATTCTGCGGCCTGCACATCCTCGAAGTGCAGGCGATGGCCGATGATCTGGCGGGCAGCAAGTATACTGGACGCGATCCGGTGCATGCGGGTGAACTGACGCAGGGCGAGATCGAGCTGGGACAGGCCGATACGACCTATTCGCTCAAGATGCACAAGGCCCCGGTCGAAGTGACCCGGACCAAAGGCCCGCGTTATACCCCGGTGTCCAAGCGGCAGGACAAGCCCGATGGCATTGCCTGGATCCTGCGCAACTATCCCGATGTGTCGGATGCCCAGATTTCCAAGCTGATCGGCACCACCCGCAACACCATCGGCGCGCTGCGTGATCGCACCCACTGGAATATCCAGAACATCACCCCGAAAGACCCGGTCACGCTGGGCCTGTGTTCGCAGCGCGAACTGGATGCAATGGTCGCCAAGGCGGCCAAGCGCGCCGGTGTCACCGAAGATGCCGAAGCCCCCGCCCGCAGCGAGCGCAATGATCGCGAAAATCTGATCGCGGAACTGCGCGCCGAACGCGACGCCAATGTTCAGGCCGCCGGCAAAGCCGCGCAGGAAGCCGAGGCGGAAGCCTGGCTCGCCGCGCGCCGCGCTGCCGAAGCGGCTGAGGTCAAGATCGACCCCGAAAGCGGCTTTATCTAAGCATGATACGGTGGGCCGGAGCGCGTTTCAGACGTTCCGGCCTGCCGCACTGCCCCATGGCGAAATTTGGCGCGGCGGCGCGACTTTTGCTTGTGCGCCAGCGCGTTGTCGGCCACAATTATTGACATGCCTGTCAGTAACGCCGCCTACCATCACCCCACCCCGCTCGGCACCCGGTTTGAGGCGATGAGCCTGCCCGCGATGTTTGAGCGCACGACCCGCGAAACGCCGGACGCGCCGTTCCTGCATTTCCTCGGGCGGACCTACACCTATCGGCACATCTTCGAGCTGGCGAATGCCTTCGCTTTGGGGCTGGTCGAAATGGGCATCAAGAAAGGCGACCGTGTCGGCCTGTTCCTGCCCAATGTGCCGATCTACGCCGCGGCCTATTATGGCGCGATGATTGCGGGCGCGGTGGTGGTGAACTTCTCGCCGCTCTACTCGGTCGAGGAGTTGAGCTGGCAGGTCGAAGATAGCGGCACACGCGTGCTGGTGACGCTGGATGTGCCCGAGCTCTACAAGACCGCCAAGAAAGTGCTCGACGGATCTGCGCTTGAAACGCTGGTGGTGGGCTCGCTCGCCGAGATGCTGCCGTGGGCCAAGGGCATGGCGCTCAAGCTGCTGAAGCGCAGTCAGATCGCAGATGTCGCCTATGGCGGTGAAGGCCAACCGATCCGCCGCTGGACCGATCTGCAGGGTGATTGGTGGTGGACTTGGTACCTTGAAGGCCGCGTGTTCCCGCTCCCCGAAGTTACCCCGCAAGACCTCGCGCTGCTGCAATATACCGGCGGCACCACCGGACGGCCCAAGGGGGCGATGCTCGGGCATGATCAGCTGAGCATCAATGCGCAACAGGTCGCTGCGATCAACCCGTTCGGCGATGTCCGCAACGAAGTATTCATGGGCGCGCTGCCGTTCTTTCACGTCTTCGCCAACACCGCATTGCTCAACCACGCAATGGTCACCGGCGCGTCGATTGCGATGGTGCCGCGGTTCGAAACCGCGCAGGTGCTCGCCACGATCCAGCGTTACCGCTGCACTGGCTTTCCCGGCGTGCCGACGATGTTTCAGGCGATGCTTGATCATCCCGATCTGGCCAAGACCGACCTGTCGAGCCTGAAAGTCTGCATTTCGGGCGGTGCGCCGATGCCGGGGCCGGTGCATGAGAAGTTTGAGGCGGTCACCGGCGTGCGGCTGGTTGAAGGCTATGGCCTCACCGAAAGCGCAGGCGTGGTGTCGGTCAACCCTTACGAAGGGACTCGTAAGCGCGGGACCATCGGCCAATTGGTGCCGGGGACCGAGGTGATCCTGCTCGACAAGGAACACCCTGAAAACCTCGCACCCGCAGGCGAGCCGGGCGAGCTTGCTGTGTGCGGCCCGCAGGTCATGCGCGGATATTGGAATCGGCCCGAAACTGATGCCGAAACCTTCGTGGAGCGTGATGGAAAACGATACCTGCGCACTGGTGATGTCGCGCGGATCGATGACGACGGCTTTCTTGAGATCGTCGACCGCATCAAGGACATGATCGCGGTCGGCGGGTTCAAGGTGTTCCCGAGCGTGGTCGAGGACGTGATCCTTGAACATCCGGCGGTGAAAGAGGCGCTGGTGATCGGCGTGCCCGAAGAATATCGCGGCGAGGTGCCGCGCGCCTATGTCACCTTGAACGAGCCTGATGGTGCGAGCCCGGAAGAGTTGCGCGATTGGCTCAACGCCAAGATCGGTAAGCACGAGCGGGTCGATTTGGTGGTGATCCGCGACAGCCTACCCAAGACGATCATCGGAAAACTGGACCGAAAGACGCTGAGAGCCGAGGTGCTGTAGGCCCCCTCCTTTTCGAGGGAGGGGCGTAAGCGGAACTTACTCGGCTGCTTCAACTCGCGCCGAAGGCACAGCCTTGACCGCCTGCCGGGCATTGGGGGCAAAGCGGCCATCGACCTGCGCGCCCTGTTCGATCGTCAGCGCATCATAATGCACATCGCCTTCGATCTGCGCGCTTTTGAGGATCACCAGTTCGCGTGCGGTGATCGATCCGTTGAGCTTACCCGCCATGCGCGCGCTTTCGGCGACCACGGCGCCGCTGATCGAGCTTGATTCGCCCTGCACCAGTGATGCGCATTTGATGTCGCCTTCGATCGTGCCGTCGATATGCAGATCCGCGGTCGCGCTGATATCGCCCTTGATCACCACGTCTGCGCCAATCACGGAAAAGGTCGATCCAGAAGCCATCGTGCTGTTCCTATTTGCGGCGCGCTGCGGTGAGGGTGACGGGACGTTGCGATCGGGCCGTTCCGGCTCGGCGGACTTCCTTGAGAACATCGGGGGCAGCCTCCAGAAATGGGCGCGGGTTGACCGCGCGATCATTGATACGAACCTCGAAATGCAAGTGCGGACCGGTTGAACGACCGGTGCTGCCCAGCCCGCCGAGCGTTGCGCCCGCGGCAATGGGCTGCCCCACGGTTACGTCGATTCGCGACAAGTGGGCATAGCGGGTCAAAATTCCGTTAGCATGGGTGATCTCGACCGCCTTGCCATAGCCTGATTTCCACCCGGCATGGGTCACGCGGCCATCGGCAGCAGCGAAGATCGGCGATCCGATCGCGCCCTTGAAATCGATCCCGGCGTGCATCGCGCCGCGGCCATTGAATGGGTCACGACGATAGCCAAAACCCGAAGTAATATTCTGCACAGTCGCCGGGACGACCTGCGGGATGCCATCAAGCGCGCGTTCCAGCACGGCCATGCGCGCAAGGCTAAGACCAAGGCGTTCGAAGCGCGGATCGATCTTGTCACTGCCACCCAGAATGGCTTCAAACGGGCCGCCCATGGCAGCTTGCGTCTGGCGGCTCATCACGCCGGGATCGAGGTTCAGCTTGCGCATCGCGGCCTCCGCACGGCGGGCGCGGGCATCGGCAAAACGGGTCAGCTTTTCGACATAGGCCAGCTGCCGCGCTTCAACCTCGGCAAGACCGCGCGCTTGCGGGATCAGACTGCCGACTTTCTTCACCGTCTGGGCGGCTTCGGCGCTCGAATCGGTTACGGTATCGGTTGCGCTGTCCGTCGCTGGGCCTTCGGTCACAATATCCTCAGGCAACATGCGCGCCATTTCTTCGAGGAATTCCTGACGCTGCTCGAGATCGCCCACCACCCGGTCAAGATCGCCGCCATAGGCTTCAAGCCGTTCGCTGGCGGTGGCGACGCGGGCCTTTTCGGCGGCAAAGGATGCGAGATCGGACTCGGCGCGGTATTGCCCCCACGCCATCACGGCGAGCGCAATCAGCCACACCAGCGCAAGCGCTACCGCGCCCGCGGCCACGCGGATCTGGAGCTTCGATGAGATCTTGATGAAGCGCACCTGACCATCGGAGCGCATGAAAAACTCACGGTCGGGAAACCACTGACGCAGTCGCTCGCCCCACTTGAGTGCGGTATTTGTGTCTGACACTGCGGCCCCGATTTTTTATTTATGATCGTTGCATTTTCGGTATCAGTGCGTGCGCACCGGGTCTAACGCCGCTTCCATCAGGGCGGGCGAAGCGACGGGGAATCGCGGTGAAGTGTTCATCCTAACGCAATATGGCGCAAGAACACTCCCGGTCGATCGCATTGCGCTGCCGCTGCTACGCAATGTTCCTGATTCGTGCCTGCGAGCCAAGGCGCAAGCCAAAGTGCCATCCAAAGTGCAAGATCGCGCGGGCCTGACAGAAAGCGGCGTGGCTGCTAGAGCGGGCACCATGACACAGACAGCCGCTCAACAAACCCACCCCGAAGATACCGATCCTGTGCAGCTGATAACGCTGCTTGCCCAAGCAGCACGCGAAGCCCAGCGCATGCTCGCCACCATGCCGAGTGCAACGCGCGCGGCGGCGCTGCATCTGGCGGCAGACCGGTTGGAGGCGGCGGCTGCGGATGTTCTTGCCGCCAATGCTCAGGACCTCAGCGCCGGCGCGGCGCGTGGGCTGTCTCCGGCGATGCTTGACCGGCTGGCGCTGGATGATGCGCGGCTTGCCGGGATTGTGGCGGGCGTACGCGCGGTGGCGGATTTGCCCGATCCGGTGGGCGACGTGATCGATTCGTCGCAGCGGCCCAATGGCCTGCGCCTCCAGCGCATCCGGGTTCCGATTGGCACTATCGGGATTATCTATGAAAGCCGCCCCAATGTGACCGCCGATGCCGCCGCACTATGCGTGCGCGCCGGCAATGCAGCGCTGCTGCGCGGGGGGAGCGAGGCAGTGCATTCCAACCGCGCGATCCTCGCCGCGCTGGTGGAAGGGCTTGTCGCAGGCGGCGTGCCGGCCGCCGCGGTGCAGTTGGTCCCGACGCAGGACCGCGCGGCAGTTGGTGCTATGCTGACGGCGGCTGGCCTGATCGACATGATCGTTCCGCGCGGCGGCAAAAGCCTGGTTGCCCGGGTGCAGGCCGATGCGCGCGTCCCGGTGCTCGCGCATCTAGACGGGATCAACCACACCTATGTCCACGCCGCCGCCGATCCGGCGATGGCAACCGCGCTGGCGATCAATGCCAAGCTGCGCCGTACCGGCGTTTGCGGGGCGATGGAGACCTTGCTGATTGACGCGGCCTTCCCCGACAGTGCGGCGCTGGTCGCAGCGCTGATCGCTGCCGGATGCGAAGTGCGCGGCGATGGCCGTGCGCAGGCGCTTGATCCCCGCGTGATTCCGGCCAGCGCGAATGATTGGGACACCGAATATCTCGATGCGATTGTGTCGGTCGCGGTGGTGGACGGGCTGGAGGATGCGCTGGCGCATATTGCGCGGCATTCATCAGCCCACACCGACGTGATCGTGACGGACGACGATACGGTGGCTGAGCGTTTCCTTGCCGAAGTCGACAGCGCGATCGTGATGCATAATGCCTCATCGCAATTCGCCGATGGGGGCGAATTCGGGCTGGGGGCAGAAATCGGCATCGCCACCGGGCGGCTGCACGCGCGCGGGCCGGTCGCGCTTGAAGGGCTGACGACGTACAAATGGCAGGTGCGCGGGCAAGGCCAGCCCCGGCCTTGAGGTTCGGGCTGTAGCTGCTTTGCATTCGTACCCGATGTTTACTGGTCTTCTGGGCGGCAGTTTTAACCCGGCACACGGCGGGCACCGGCGGATCAGCCTGTTTGCAGCTGACGCGCTGGGGCTGGACGAAGTGTGGTGGCTGGTGTCGCCTGGCAATCCGTTAAAGCCGCGCGCCGGGATGGCGCCGCTCGCTGCGCGTCTGCGTTCGGCGCAGCTGCAGGCGCGGCGCGCACCGATCATCCCGACCGCGATCGAGCAGCAACTTGGCACCCGCTATACCGCCGATACGCTGGCGAAACTTGTCCGCCGCTACCCCAAACGGCGGTTTGTGTGGCTGATGGGGGCGGATAATCTGGCTGAACTGCACCGTTGGAAAGACTGGCGGAAAATCGCGCGGACAATGCCGATTGCGGTGATCGCCCGGCCCGGCTATGATGCACGCGCCATGACGAGCCCCGCCATGGTCTGGCTCAGACGCTATCGTGTGTCTGCCGCCAGCATTCGGAAACGGGGGCAATGGAGCGCGCCAGCCCTGGTGTTATTGCGTTTCGATCCAGACCACCGCTCGGCCACGGCGATTCGCCGTGCCAATGGCGGGTGGGCCGAGGACATCCTCGGCAAGGGTCGGACCAATGAAAACTGCGGTGCTTCGGTGCGCGATCAGCTGACATTCCGCAGCATCCGGTCAGAGGAGGACGCATGAAGCGCGCATCACGCGTTTCGGCTGCCTCGGCTGCCGGGTTGCGTGTTGTCTGCTCCCATCGCTCTGACATCTGGAGATACAAGATTGCCGATTACCGAGGCGTTTATCGCGTCCGTGCCCCCTGGCGCGGTGCAAGCCGCTGCCACTACCGCCCAATCGCTGAAGCGCTCTGACATGAGCGCCGATGCCTTGCACCAATTGGTGCTGTCGCAGCTTGACGATGATCAGGCGCAGGAAATTGTGTCGATCCCGCTCGAGGGTAAAAGCTCGATTGCCGATCACATGGTGATCGCCAGCGGACGTTCGACCCGGCAGGTTGCGTCAATGGCGCAGAAACTGGCCGAAGAGATCAAGAAAGCCGGGTTCGGCCATGCGCGGATCGAAGGTCTGCCCGCGGCTGACTGGGTGCTGATTGATGCCGGCGATGTGGTGGTCCACCTGTTCCGCCCCGAAGTGCGCACCTTCTACAACCTTGAACGCATGTGGTCGTTTGAGGGTGGCGAGGCGACGCAGGGAAGGGCGTAGTTTGTTTTGCGCTCGCCCCTCCGGGCGAGCGTCCTCGGTGCGCTTCCGTCGCTGCGCGACGGAGCACCTGCGGGCGGCCGGTCGGCTTTGCGGACCGCTGTGCGGTCCGTTTGGCCCTTCGTTGTCGAGGTATTTCTCATTCTCCTCCACATCATCGCGCGTGGGAAGATTGGCCGTTCGCCCGAAGGCGAGCTGGTGGATCGCTATGCCAAGCGCATGACCTGGCCGGTCAAGCTGACCGAATGGCCCGATACCGGCGCGGGCAAGGTGGCTGATCCACTCACCCCATGCCGTACCGTACTGCTTGATGAGCGCGGCAAAGCCATGACGTCGGAAAATTTCGCCGCCTTGCTCAGGCGCTGGCGCGACGAAGGCGTGCGCGAAACCCGCTTCATGCTCGGCGCGGCGGATGGCCATTCCGATGCCGAACGGGCCGGGGCTGACCTGCTGCTCGCTTTCGGCCCTGCGACCTGGCCGCATATGCTGGCCCGCGCGATGCTGATGGAACAACTCTACCGCGTGACCACGATCCTGGCCGGTCATCCCTATCATCGGGCCTGATGATCGGGCAGGATAGCGCAATGAACCGTCCGCTGCTCCTCTCTGTCTTTGCTGCTATCACGTGCGCTGCGCTGTTTGCTGCCTTGCCGGACACGCGCGCGCAGACTGCGGTGCAGCTGATCAAGCCGGACGAGGCTGAGGCTGCGCTCGCCCGCGCCACTCGTGAAAGCCGCCGCGCTGAAGCCCGCGCCGCGCGTCTTTCCCGCGAGGCTGAGGCTGCCACCGAAGCCGCTCAGCGCACTGCCAGCGAAGCAGCCGCACTCGCCGCGCGCATCCAGCAGGCCGAAGCCGACATCGAAGCCGCGCGCGCGCGCGCCGCGATTGCGCGGGCTCAACGTGCCGCCTTGACGGCGCAGTTGGCCAAGAAACAGGAACCCACCGCGCGCCTCACCGCCGCCTTGCAGACCGCCGCGCGCCGTCCACTGGCGCTGTCCGCCCTGCAACCGGGGTCGCTCAAGGACGTGGTTCATGTGCGCGCGGTGCTTGACAGCGCTGTGCCGCAAATCCGCGCGCGCACCGCCGCCTTGCGCAGCGAACTTGATCGTGGCCGCGCGCTGGAGGCGCAGGCTGCGGCGGCGCTCGAACAGCTGCGCGCTGGCGAAGTCCAACTGCGCGAACGCCGACAGAGCCTTGCGACGCTGGAAAATCAGCAGCGTATTACTTCGCGCACCGCCCGCGGGGCTGCGCTGCGCGAAGGCGAGCGCGCGCTGGCTCTGGCTGAGGAAGCGCGCGATCTTGATGGGCTGGTAGACAAGCTTGGCGAAGTAGCGGCGCTCAGGCAGGAGCTTGCTGCGCTGCCGGGGCCAGTGCTGCGCCCTGCCGATCTGGCCGCGCCGCTCGCAGCAGCGCCCACCGCCGTGCCATCACCTGACGTCAGCGCACCCCCGCCGCGCGATTTCCAGTTGCCGGTGCAAGGAAGAACTCTGGTGGGGTTCGGGGCCAAGCGGGATAGCGGGCTGGCCAGCACCGGGCTGACACTTGCCCCGGCTGCGGGCGCGCAAGTGGTCGCGCCAGGGCGCGGGCGCGTGGCATTCGCCGGGTCCTATCGCGGGTTCGGGCGAATCGTCATCATCGAACATGATGGCGGCTGGACCAGCCTCGTCACCGGGCTCGACCGGGTGCAGGTTGCGGTGGGCGATAGTGTGATCGGCGGCAGTCCGCTGGGCGTGACAGGCAAGGGCCAGGCGGCAGTAACCTTTGAACTGCGGCGCGCAGGCGAACCGGTTAACCCGTTACAATTTTTGTGATAAATTCCGATTGGTCGGCAAGGGATCAACCCCGCTCTGTCCCGTTCCGGTATCCCTTTGCGCATAAGTGCACGTCTATCTGGCGTTCAGCTCGGCAAGCCTATACATTTGCATCCCAAAGGAGCTTTCCGCACCCATGAAAATCGCCGCTCTCCTGCGCAGTGCCGCACTTGTCACCGCCGTCGCGCTGATCCCAGCCACCACCGCCTCGATGGCGCAGGTCGATGGCCGGGCCGGGCCGGAATTTGCCAAGCTGTTCGCGGTGTTCCAACGGGTCAAGTCAAGCTATGTCGAGCCGGTCGAGGACGAGGTGCTGATCCGCGGCGCGATTGATGGGATGCTGGCAGCGCTCGATCCCCATTCGGCCTATCTCGACGGCAGCGATCTTCAGCGGTTGGAGACGATGATCG
Organism: Erythrobacter sp.; assembly: GCA_030731635.1. Taxonomy (GTDB): domain Bacteria; phylum Pseudomonadota; class Alphaproteobacteria; order Sphingomonadales; family Sphingomonadaceae; genus Erythrobacter. Next base: position 12,525 of record JANQTR010000141.1, read on the forward strand.
ATGGCAATTACTCGGGTCTCGGCCTGTCGGTGGTGATGGAGGATGGCGCGGTCAAGGTGGTCTCGCCGTTCAAGGGCAGCCCTGCTGACGCGGTCGGGATCAAGGCAGGCGATTTCATCACGCATCTGGATGGCAAGCTGATCTACGGCGGCAGTCTGGATGATGCCGTGGCGCAGATGCGCGGACCTTCGGGTACGTCGATCCAGCTGACGATCTTCCGTCCCGGCCGTGAAGAGCCGCTGGAAGTGAACGTCAAACGCGGCGTGATCGAACTGGAACCGGTCACCTACAAATTCGAACCGGGCAATATTGGCGTTATCACCGTCAACGAATTTTCCGCCGATGTCGGCGCGGATGTTTACGCCGCCTGGCAGGCGATTCTCAAGCAGGCGCCGGGCGCGCGGATCAATGGGTTGGTGCTCGACTTGCGCAACAACCCGGGCGGCAGCCTCGACGAATCGGTGGCGTTGAGCGATCTGTTCCTGAGCGATGGCCGAATCGTCAGCCAGCGGGGCCGTGCCCGCGGTGAAACGGTGCTCTATGATGCCGAAACGGTCTTCCGCGGCGATATGGCTGAAGGTGTGCCGATGATCGTGCTGATCAACGCAGGCTCTGCCTCGGCATCGGAAATTGTTGCCGGCGCGCTGCAGGATCACCGCCGCGCTCTGGTCATGGGCGAGCGCAGCTTTGGCAAGGGTTCGGTGCAGTCACTGCTGCCGCTGGGCAATGATGCCGCGCTTAAGCTGACCACGGCGCGCTATTTCACCCCGGCGGGCCGATCGGTGCAGGAAGGCGGGATCAAGCCTGATATCGCGGTGCCGCAGCGGTCTGATCCGGATGTCGAGCTGCGCGCCAAGTACCAGACTCGCGAAAGCGATCTGCGCGGCCACCTGATCAACGAAATTGGCATCAAGGACGAAGAGCTGGAGGCGG
>JANQTR010000141.1:13557-15153 GCA_030731635.1 Erythrobacter sp.
CTGCGCGGCCACCTGATCAACGAAATTGGCATCAAGGACGAAGAGCTGGAGGCGGACAAGATCGCCGATCCGCGCTTCCAACTGACTGCCGCCGTCTTGAAGGAACAGGGCATCGATGATTTCCAGCTGCATTACGCGATGGAAACTCTGCGCCGCACCACCAAGAGCACGGTAGCGCTGCGTCCGGCCAAGCGTTAAGACGCCAAGCCATGGACAATCTGGGTAAGGCGCGGCTGCTGGCTGTGCTGGTCCCTGCCGGGCTGCTCGGTGGGGCGTATATCGCGCAATATGGATTCGGCCTGCTGCCGTGCGAGATGTGCTGGTGGCAACGCTACCCGCATTTCGCCGCGCTGGGCATCGGGGCGATGGCGTTTTTCCTGAAGCCCGCACAGGTGTGGACGGCGCTGGCTGGGCTGGCGATTCTCACATCGGGGCTGATCGGCGGATTTCACGCAGGCATCGAATATGGCTGGTGGGAAGGGATCACCAGCTGTTCGACCCTGCCGACCACTATTGATGTGATGGACCCATCTGCCGCGCCGTCAATTCGCTGCGATGTTGCGCCGTGGGATCTGTTCGGGATTTCGCTGGCGGGCTTCAATTTCGTCATTTCCGGCATTTCAGGTGCGGCCATTGTCGCGTTGGCCGCGTATAACAAGCAGGCACCACGCTAAGGAACTTATGATGGACAAGGGCGAACTCCACCGCATGATCCGCGTCGACCAGGCCGGCGAATTCGGCGCGACCCGGATTTACGAAGGCCAGCTTGCCGTGATGGGCGATCGCGGGCCGCATTCGGCTGAAATCCGCCACATGGCCGGGCAGGAAGCCGAACACCGCGCCAAATTTGATGCGCTGCTGAACCGCCGCGGCGTACGACCGACGGCGCTGCATCCCTTCTGGTCGGCAGCAGGCTATGCGCTGGGGGCGGGCACCGCGCTGCTCGGCCCCGAAGCGGCGATGGCCTGCACCGCCGCGGTCGAAACCGAGATTGACAAGCATTACAGCGAACAGCTCGACAAGCTGGAGGCGAGCGGGGCTGACCCCGAACTCGCCGAGATGATCGCCGCCTTCCGCGAGGACGAACGCGACCACCGCGACGCCGCGCTCGCCAACGGGGCAGAACGCGCACCTGCCTATCCGCTGCTGGCTGGCGCAATCCGCCTGGGTTGCCGGATTGCGATCAAGGTGAGCGAGCGCCTTTAGTTCTCGCATGCATCTTCGGGCGGCCGGTCAGCCTTGCGGCCACTTCGTGACCGTTGGGCTTGCTTAAAGGCTCCAGTACACCAGTTCTTGCGGCAAGCTTTCGCGTTCCAGCGCGCTTTTCACGTCGACCAGCACGCCTCCTCTGCGTAGCCGCGCCACCAGCGCTGCCGGGTCGGCGCAATATTCGGCGTGATTTACCGCCAGCACCAGCGCATCCAAGTCTGTCATGTCGTCCGGCGCGCTCAGCGTGATGCCATATTCGTGGAGCGCCGCGGCAGGCTCGGCAAGCGGATCGCTGACCAGCGCGGTGATGCCGTATTCGGTCAATTCCGCGAGGATATCGGGCACCTTGGAATTGCGGATGTCGGGCACGTCCTGCTTGAAGGTCAG
>JANQTR010000142.1:0-3249 GCA_030731635.1 Erythrobacter sp.
AAACAGGGCCGCGCGCGCAGCGGCGAACCCGCGCGCCTCGGCCAATGCCTCAAACGCGGTCAGGGCTGCGTCATCCAGATGGGTCTTGGAAAAATCGATTCGCATCCCCGCCTCAGCTTCGCTGCCGGGTGCGGCCGGCCATGCAATGCGCCGGGTCATCACCGCGGTTCGCGCCGGATCAGCCGCAAACAATTCGGCCAAGCTGCGGGGCGCAAGGCCACGCAGCACTGTCCACGCCGCCGCCACCGCTGCTGGGCTGTGTTCCTGACCCGATCCATTCATTGCCGTTCCCCTTTGCGCACTTGTGCGGCTGCGAGTAAGGGCAAGGCCGATGGATGTTAAGACCCAATCTCTCGCCGACCTGCTGCCCGCCGCCGATGCCGAACCGCCAGCCCGCGATTCCATCGACGATGGCGGCGTTGAACCGGCCCAGCGCGGCTGGGGCAGCTTTGTCTGGTTCATGGTCAAATTGCTGCTGGCGGTACTGGCGTTCCGAACGCTGGCGTTTGCGCCTTTCTCGATCCCGTCGGAAAGCATGTTGCCGCGCCTGATGAACGGCGATTACCTGCTGGCGGCCAAATGGCCTTACGGCATTTCGCGCTATTCACTGCCGTTTGATCTGCCCTTGCCAGAGGGGCGACTGTTCGCCCGCCCGCCGGAACGCGGCGATATCGTGATCTTCAAGCACCCGATTGACGGGCGCGATTATATCAAGCGGGTGATCGGCCTGCCGGGGGATAGCGTCGCGGTGTTTTCAGGGTGGGCTGTGATCAATGGCGGGCCCGTTCGGTCCAAACGGGTACCCGATGCACAGATTGTGCAATCGCCCAATACCGGGTGCGAATGGGGCGGCCTTTTGGAGCGGCTGGACGATGGCCGTGATGCCTGTCGTTATGCCCGGTTCCGTGAAACGCTGCCCGACGGCACAAACTACGACGTGCTCGATTTCGGACAGACGCAGGGTGATACGTTTGAACCGCAGATCGTTCCCGAAGGCATGATATTCGTGATGGGCGACAACCGCGACAATTCGCGCGACAGCCGCTTTCCGGCGGTCGCAGGCGATGGGGTGGGCTTCGTCCCGCAAGACCTGCTGGTCGGCCGCGCCAGTATCATCGTCTGGTCGACCGATGGCAGCGCCGATTGGATCAAGCCGTGGACATGGTTTTCCGCCGCGCGCTGGGACCGGATCGGGGACAGATTGTGACCAGCCTCGCCCCCGAAGCGCGCGAGTGGCTTAACGCGCAAGGTTTTGCCGTGGCTGATGAAACCCCGTGGCTCGAAGCCCTGACCCACGGCAGCTTCAACGGATCAGGCGCGGAAGCGGCAGATTACCAGCGGCTGGAATTTCTGGGTGACCGGGTGCTCGGCCTGTCGGTGGCAAGCTGGCTGTTCCGCGCCACCGGCGCGCCCGAAGGCAAGCTGTCGCAGCGGCTGAACGCGCTGGTCAGCGGCACCACCTGCGCAAGAATCGCCCGCCAGATCGGCCTGCCCGCACATATCCGGCTGGGCAAGCAGGCGCGCGATGATGGCGGGACGGATAGCGACAAGATTCTGGGCGATGTGATGGAGGCATTGATCGGTGCGTGCTTTATCCAGCACGGGTTTGATACCGCGCAGGCGCTGATCTACCGGCTGTGGGCGCAGGAGCTGGAAGGCGATGTCGGCAAGTCGAAACATCCCAAAAGCGCATTGCAGGAATGGGCCGCGGGCAACCGCCGCTCGATTCCGACCTATGACGTAATCGACCGCAGCGGCCCCGATCACGCCGCGCGCTTCACGGTGCGCGTCAGCATCCGCAATGTCGGCGAGGCAGAAGCCACCGCCACCAGCAAGGGCGAGGCCGAACGGCTCGCCGCCAAGGCATTTCTTGAACAATACGGGTAACGCCCCGAATGGAACAATGATGGAAAACACTGAATCCTCCCCCACCCGCTGCGGTATGATCGCAGTCATCGGCGCGCCGAATGCGGGCAAATCGACCCTTGTGAACCAGCTCGTCGGCCAGAAGGTCGCGATCACCTCGGCCAAGGCGCAGACAACCCGTGCGCGGATGCTGGGCATTGCGCTGCATGAAATGGCAGGCACGCCGGGGCAGATGATCCCCACCCAAATGATCCTCGTCGATACCCCCGGCATCTTCGCCCCGCGCCGCCGGCTGGACCGTGCGATGGTCAGCGCCGCGTGGGAAGGCGCAGAGGCAGCGGACGCGGTGGTGCTGTTGGTCGATCCGATCAAGCAGCGTCGCCACGAGTTGGAGCCGTTGCTGGAGGCGCTGGCCGGGCGGCCCGAACGCAAGATCCTCGTCATCAACAAGGTCGACCGCTCCAAGAAAGAGCCGATGCTGGCGCTTGCACAGGATCTGGCAGGCAAGGTCGATTTTGCCGAGATCTACTTCGTCTCGGCGCTGACCGGCGACGGGGTGCCCGAACTGAAGGATGCGCTGGCGGGCATGATGCCCGAGGCTGAATGGATGTATCCCGAAGATCAGGTCTCCAACGTATCGGAACGCCTGCTCGCCACCGAAATCACCCGCGAACAGCTGTATCAGCAGCTCCACGAAGAACTGCCCTATGACAGCGCGGTGCGGCCCGAAAAATACGAAGTGCGGGCCGATGGCAGCATCGAAATCCACCAGCAGATCGTGGTCGCGCGGGAGACTCAGCGCGCGATCGTGCTCGGCAAGGGCGGATCACGGATCAAGCAGATCGGGGCGGCCGCACGCAAGGAGTTGTCCGAAGTGCTGGGCGTGCCGGTGCACCTCTATCTCCACGTCAAACAGTTGGAAAACTGGGCTGAGGACAAGGAGATTTTCGAGGAGATGGTGCTGGATTGTGTGCGGTAGTAAAAAATATAATTCGGCCGATGTCGCATATATTATCATTACGATTTTAAGGGCAGTAAGTGGCCGAAATGCAAATTTTAGGATGAGAGTTGATGGTAACTTACAGACCTAATGCCGTCGTCTTTATTTCCGGACACAATTGCGAAGATTACATATCAAGAGCAATTGAATCGCTGATCGATCAAACATTCCAAAATTTCGATATTGTTTTAATCGATGATGCATCTTCTGACCAGACTTACGAGGTGGCAAGAAAATCCCTAGATCGTCATTTCGCAAACAGATTTACGCTTTTCAAGAATGAAGAAAATATCGGAAAATCTGCGAATGCGTTTTTATACCTCAATAAGGTCGATGCGGAGTTCGTCGCTGTGTTGGATGGGGATGACGCAATCGTCGATAAC
>JANQTR010000142.1:3259-3567 GCA_030731635.1 Erythrobacter sp.
ATCCTAGAGGAATACGCTCACGCCTACGGAATTGGCTATGACGTCGTATGGTCGAATTATCGGGCAAACGATGGAAGAATCGGGCATTGCGCGCCCCTCAGCTCCGCTGAGGATCCCCGCGTTCAAGGTTGGAGAAGTTCCCACTTTTTCAGCTTCAGACACAGCCTTTTTAAGAATATCCCAGAGCATTACTTTAAAGACGAAGATAATGTCTGGATCGATTGCGCATGTGACTTCTCAATCGCCTACCCTATATTGGATCAAACGCGGCGATATAAGTATATAAATAAAATCTCTTATGAATATAC
>JANQTR010000143.1 GCA_030731635.1 Erythrobacter sp.
TATGGTGGCGCAGCACGCTTGACCAATATGGCGCAAGCGATGTGCTGATGGCGTTCGCACGGCTTGACCATCAATTCCCCGGCGGGCCGGTGACCGGTACCTTCACCGCGCGTTACGGCCCCGACAGCCGCCCGCTGGAGACCTTCACGTTGACAGCCAATGGCCCGGACGATCTGCCCGAAATGTTGAGCCGCGCGGTTGATAGACTGGACGGGGTGTTCGCAACCGCGCTGGCAAACGGAAAGCTCAGACCCGATCTGTCCTTGCGGTTGGGCACAGGGGGTGAGGCGGACCCGGCGATCCAGCGCCTGATCGAAATTGGCCGCGCCATTCGTGCGCGCGATGCCGCCGCAGCGGCCGCGGCGAGCGCGGCGCCACGGATCGAAGCGCAGACAGTGACCGGGGTTGAGCCGAGTGAAGCGCCCGTGCGCGTCATCACCGTGCAATTTGCCACGCCTGATGCCGCGACGTTTGATGGCGCGCTGGGCGCGGTGCGCGGCGCTGGCGGCGTGCGCGCGGTCGGCGTGACCAGCACCGCGATCGGCGGCACATCGGTGATGGCGGTCAGTTTTGCAGGCTCGCTCGATGAACTCGCCGCCGCGCTTGAAGCACGCGGGTTTGCGGTGCGGCGGGGGGCAAACGCGCTCGCCATCAGCCGTTAGGCGCGGGTGGTGATGGACAATTCCCACCCTTCGCAAATCGCCTTGCCCCTCGCCGCGCGCGCGCTGCCGGGGGCGCAGCGGATCGTGACTGGCGCTGCCAATGCCGCCGTGATCGAAGCCTTGCAATCGCCCGAACGCTGGCCGTTCCATGTCGCGGTGCTGACCGGCCCACCGCGATCAGGCAAGTCGTTGCTGGCACGCTGGGCGCAAGGGGTGGCGGGGGCGGAGCGGCTTGAGGTGATCGACGATGCCGAAAGCGTCGATGAAACTGCACTGTTCCACCGCTGGAACGCGGTGCAACAAGGCGGCCTGCGCGCCAATGCAGATGGAGCTGCGGGTTTGCTGCTGGTCGCCAATGGCGATGCGGAGCGCGGCGGCTGGCAGATCACGCTGCCTGATCTTGCCTCACGCATTGGCGGGTCCTTGCAACTGGCCATCGCGCCGCCTGATGATGACATGGCCGCCGCCTTGATCCATGCCCATGCCGAACAACGCGGGCTGAGCCTGCCCGATGGGGCAGCCGAATATCTGGTGCCGCGCACCACTCGCAGCTTTGCCGGGCTTGAAGCTTTGGTGGCGACTATTGACCGCATCAGCCTTGAACGTCAGACGCCTGCCACCATGTCGGTATGGCGCGCTGCGCTTGAAGCCTTGCACGGACCGCAGCAGCAGCGCTTGCTGTAGCGCGTGAGTTGCATTGCGCGCGTTTTGGTGGGAATTATGCCGTCATGTTTGAGCCGCTGATCAGCTATCTCGACTCGGTGCGTGCGCGCGATCCAGCGCCGCGTTCGCGGTGGGAAATCCTGTTGTACCCCGGCGTGTTGGCGCTGGGCCTGCACCGCGTTGCGCATTGGCTGTTTCAGGCAAGGATGTATTTTCTCGCGCGGTTTGTGAACCATTTTTCAAGAGCTCTGACCGCGATTGATATCCACCCCGGCGCCACAATCGGGAAAAATTTCTTCATCGATCATGGCTTTACCGTGATCGGCGAAACCGCCGAGATTGGTGATAATGTCACGATTTATCAGTGTGTGACGCTGGGTGGCAGCAACCCCACCAATGGCAAGGGCGGCAAACGCCACCCGACGTTGTGCGATAATGTGATCATCGGATCGGGCGCGCAGATCATCGGCCCGATTGTGGTGGGTGAACGCGCGCGGGTGGGCGCCAATGCGGTGGTGACCGATGATGTGCCTGCGGGCGCGACGATGGTCGGGCTGAAAGCGCGATCAACGCTGGTCCCGGCTGAGGAATGGATCAAGGAATTCATCCCCTATGGCACGCCGTGCGATGATCCGCCCTGCGACGATCAAGGCCGCCCGCGCCGTGATTGCGTCGAAAAGCTCGAAGCGGAAATTGCGACCTTGCGCGAAGACATGGCGGTGATGAAGGCGATGTTGGCTGAACAACGCGCACCGGCAGACGCTGAATCGCCGCTTAAAAACGGGACGTCGGATTGAAGCCGGGCACACAAGGCGCGGGTGTTGCCGGGCAAGTGGTCGCTTTTCCGGCGCGGGGGGCCGAACAGGTCGGGTTCGAACGCGCAGAATTGCAGCGCATTCTTGATCTGTATGGCCGGATGGTCGCTGCCGGGGAATGGCGCGATTATGCGATGGATTTTGACAAGCACTGCGCAACCTTCGCCGCGTTTCGCCGCACCGCAGAACGCCCGCAAGCACGGGTGGAAAAGCGCCCGGCCTTGCGATCAAAACAGGGCATGTGGACGCTGTTCGGTGAACACGGGCAGGTGCTCAAACGCGGGCACGACTTGGCGAACGTTCTTGCGCCGATGGAACGGCGGTTGATGAAGGCGGTGGATTAACCGCTCTGCGTCACGCCGGGCTGGCCCCGCTGCCGGGCATCGGGGCAAACATCGTTGTGGCTGGCAGCAGCTCCTGCATGTGTTCCGGCAACAGCGTCACCACCGCGCGGCGGATCGGTTGCCAGAAGGCCGATAGGCTGAGCAGTGCCGAGCCGATCACCAGCGCCGTCAGCGCAAAGTTCAGCTCAACCGCGCCAAATTCCTGAAACAGGAAAGTGAGCGCGAACAAGACATAGACCAGCGCTGAAACCAGCAATGCGCGCCGGTCGGTCGCCAGCGCGACGAGGCCGAAGGCGACATACACACCAAGCACGCCGATCGCCGCGCCCACGCCGGGATTGTCGCCATCGGTCACGCCCAGCAGCGCAAAGATCGGATGTGCGATCATCGGCGCGGCGGTGAGGTGGAGCCAGAAGGCAACGTCAGAGCGGCGGGTGGTGCGCGCCCGGTCGGAAATGTCCCAGCGCATCGCAAAGGCGAAGACGGCAAGGCCTGCGACCAGCACCAGCGACAGCATCATTGTCTTGCCGAGATTGTCCGGGCCGACCGCGGCTGCGATCAGCGCCAGGGCTGTGCCCGCCAGCGCGGCTGAGCCCGCCGCAACCGTGATCGGCACCATGAACCGCCGCCAGTGCAGCCATGCCGCCCCGGCCGCGACCAAAGCCGCACCCGCCAGCAGCACCGCAGCAATCGTGTCGTTCTGATCGCCACCGTCAGCGATCCACAATACGCCCCCCAAGCCGGTCGCGAAGACGCCGCCGACGAAGGCCAGCAGTAGCAGTATGGAAGGCAACGCCATGCGCCGCTTGGCGGTGAAGAATTCGGCAAGTGGCCATGCGGCAGCGGCGACGAGTAGTCCTGCAAGCGAGGCGGACAACGCATTGTTGAGCGCTGTTTGTTTGCCGTATTCGGTCCAGGCCGCCTTGCTCATTTCGGAACCAAAATCGGGCCATTCCGGATCCGGCGCAATTACTCCCGCCAACGCCTGCCCGATCGCGCCCAGCGCGACCAGCAGGATCACGATCCCGATGCTGACGAAAATGTCGTTGAAGCTGT
>JANQTR010000144.1 GCA_030731635.1 Erythrobacter sp.
CAGTTTGATGCCCGGCGTGATGATCGGCGTAATTGGGGCCGGAACGATTGGCGCTGGGGCTATAACGGCCGCGATGGTTGGGACCGGCGCGATTTCCGCCGCTGGGACAACGGCTGGCGCAACAATCGCGATTACAACTGGGGCCAATACCGGCGGGAAAACCGGTTCGTCTATCGCCCCGGCCCCTATTTCGCGCCGTTCCGCTCGCACCGTTACAGCCGGTTGCAGTCGGGCTTCTTCCTCGACAGCCTGTTCTTCCAGCCGCGGTTCTTCATCAATGATGCCTACGCCTACCGCCTGCCGCCCGCCTATGGGCCGTATCAGTGGGTGCGCTATTACGACGATGTGCTGCTGGTCGATATCTACTCCGGCGAAGTGGTTGACGTGATTTACGACTTCTTCTGGTAGGTTTGCGCCGCGCCGAATTCGAACCCCGCCGGATGTTCCGGCGGGGTTTTTCGTTGCGGCGCCTTTCTGCTGTATAGTGCAGCCAAGCTTGCATGCCGCGCCGTGATTGCTACGCATCGGGTGATGTCACAAGCCCATCAGCCCTCTGATATGATCCCCGATCAGGACGCACTCGTCAGTCTGGGCACGGCGGTGCGCGCGCGGCTGGGGGCCAATCCGGCGATGTACCGGGTCGAGGATTCCGCGATCGAGCTGTTCGCGCTTGGTGATTTCCTGACCGTTTCCGAATGCGCCACGCTGTGCCAAATGATCGACGCCGTAGCGCGCCCATCGGCCCTGCACGAAGTCGACTACGCCAGCGGATTTCGCACGTCATATTCGGGCGATCTGGATCCGCACAACAGTTTCGTGGCGGGCATTTCGCAGCGGATCGACGCATTGCTGGGGGTTGATGCAGCGATTGGAGAGCCGGTGCAGGGGCAACGCTATCTGCCAGGCCAGCAGTTCAAGCCGCATAATGACTGGTTCTACACCTCCGAAGGGTATTGGCCGACCGAACAGGCGCGCGGCGGGCAGCGCAGTTGGACGGCGATGGCCTATCTCAACCCGGTCGAAGCAGGCGGGGCGACCCGGTTCACCGCGCGCGGTTTCCAGATCGAGCCCAAGCCCGGCGCGCTGCTGATCTGGAACAATGCGCAGCCCGATGGCCGCCCCAACGAAGCCACGATCCACGCCGGAATGCCGGTGTTGGCCGGGGCGAAGTATATCATCACCAAATGGTATCGCACCCGCGCCTGGCGGTAACAGCGGGAGGTGGCCCGATCAGTTTTCGGGCGGAGCCTTGCCTACGTACCGGCGTTCTTCGCGCGCAGCCTGCGCCAGCTTTTCGACCCGGTGCGCCAGCCGCAGAATTTCCAGCTGCGTGCGCAGGTTCACCTCGTAATCATGGCGCGCGGTGATGCGGTCTTTGCGCGCCTGGCGGTTCTGGCTCATCAGAATGATTGGCGCCTGCACCGCCGCCAGCATCGACAGCACCAGATTGAGGAAAATGAACGGATAGGCATCAAACGCGGTCAACCCCAACAGGCCTAGCACCCCGCTGTTGAGCGTGGTCCACACCACCAGCACCACGCCAAAAGCGATGATAAACCCCCAGCTTCCGCCAATCTCGGCGACCCGGTCTGCCAATCGGTCGCCCCAGGTTGCATGCGCCTGCGCCAGTTCATCGGCATCCCGGCCCGTAAAGCTGCCCGTCGCTACGCGCTTCAACACGCGCTGCTCGTCCGCCTCGAGATCGTCGAAGTCACGGCCCAGAAGGTCCCGCGCGAGCTTGTGCGGATCGGCGTCGCGGATCATGCCATAGCTTACGCCTTGCCCAGCGCCTCGGCAATCAGCGCGCGCGTCGGCGCGATGCCGTAAAGCGCGATGAAGCTGCCCATGCGCGGGCCTTGCTCGGATCCGAGCAGGGTTTCGTAAAGCGCCTTGAACCAGTCGCGAAGGTTCTCGAAGCCGAAGGCTTCCTGCTTGCCGATTTCGTAGACGATGGTTTGCAGGTCTTCCGCGCTGGTGGCCGGATCAGCCGCCGCCAGCGCCGCATCCAGCGCTTGCAGTGCCGCAGCCTCACTGCCTGACGGCGCGCGCTTGGACAGCGTCGGCGCGACGAAATCGCGGTTGTAAGCCAGCGCCTTGCCCACCAGCAAATCGAGCGCCGGTTGCGCGGCCGGATCGGCACCATCGACATAATTGCCAAGGTACGACCACACCGCCTCACGCGTTGCGCCTGCGCCCAGCACGCCGACCAGATTGAGCAGCAGGCTGAACGGCACCGGCAAGCTATCGCCCGCACCGGGTGCTGCTGCGCCTTCATGGTGCGCATTGGTGCGCAGCAGGTGCCACACCGGATTGCCCAATTGCTTGTCAATTTCCTGCCCAGACAGGGCGGCGCGGAACTGCCAGTAATCGTCAATCGCCTTGGGGATCACGCCTGCGTGCAGCTGCTTGGCGCTTTTGGGATTGGCGAAGATATAATTGCCGAGCGATTCCTCGCTGCCATATTGCAGCCATTCGTCAATCGACAGGCCGTTGCCCTTGGACTTGGAGATCTTCTCACCCTTGGCATCCAGAAACAGCTCGTAGATCAGGCCTTCAGGCTTGTGGCCGCCAAGCACGCGGGCGATCTTGCCGGACTGGATGCCGCTGTCGGTCAGATCCTTGCCATACATCTCGTAATCGACGCCCAATGCGACCCAGCGCATCGCCCAATCGACCTTCCACTGGCACTTGGCCATGCCGCCCAAGGCCGATTGTTCAACGCTGGAGCCGTCCTCGTCGGTGAAGCGGATGATCCCCGCTTGCGCATCGATGACTTCAATCGGCACCTGCAACACCGCGCCGGTCGTCGGTGAAACCGGCATCACCGGTGAATAGGTCTGACGCCGTTCTTCGCCCAAGGTCGGCAGCATGATATCCATGATCGCGCCGAAATTCCCCAGCACGCCCTTCAATGCGGCATCAAACTGGCCCGAATTGTAGCAATCGGATGAACTGACGAATTCATATTCGAACCCGAACTGATCGAGGAATTCGCGCAGGCAGGCGTTGTTATGCGCTGCGAAGCTTTCATGTTCGGTCTCAAACGGATTGGGAATGCGCGACAGCGGCTTGCCCATGTGCTGCGCCAGCATTGCCTTGTTCGGGACATTGTCGGGCACCTTGCGCAGCCCGTCCATATCATCCGAAAACGCCACCAACCGCGTCTGCGCGCCGGTCAGCGCTTCGTATGCGCGCCGGACCAGCGTGGTGCGCAGCACTTCCTGAAAGGTGCCGATATGCGGCAGGCCTGACGGGCCATAGCCGGTTTCGAACAATACGCCGCCCGGCTTGCCTTGGGGCAGGCGCTTGGCAAGCCGCTGCGCCTCCTGAAACGGCCAGGCCTTGGAATTGCGAGCGGCTTCGATGAGAACGGGATCAGTCATCGTCGGGCTTTTATGAGCTGCGGCCAATGTTGCAAGCGCGAAGGTAGCACAGTGGGCGCTTGGCTAAGTTTAGCGCATTCTCAACCTTCTGACGCTAGGGCCAAAGCATATGTCAGCTGGAAGCACCTTCTTTGTTCTGATCCCGGCGATGTATGGGATCTTTTCGCTATCGCTGGCGCTAATCGCGCTGGCCGACCGGCGCTTGCCTGCTGCGCGCTGGGCCTCGCTTGGCTTTCTCATTGCCTGTATCTCGATCACCATCGATGGCTATCGCGACCATACGCAAATGGACTGGTGGCCATGGCTGTCGGTGACAAGCCATTTCTTCGCGCTGCTGACGATGATCCAGGCGTTCGCCTCGCGCCATCAGATGCGGGTCAGCGCCCTTGCCATCGTGGTATCGATTGTCGGCAGTCTTATCGTGATGCCCGATGTGCCGTGGGCTCCGCCCTATTGGCTGCGCGCCATTGCTGTGCAGGCCATCGGAGCCGCAATCATTCTGTCGGCAATGCCGATCATGTGGTCGCGCCGCCAGTCATCGGCGATTGATCAGATCGCCTTCTACGTCATTGCCAGCGCCTGCCTCGCTTATGCGGCGCGGGCCGTGTTTGCGATGCTCAACCCAGTTGGACAGAGCACCGAGGCGCTGACCGAGTTCTACGCCACCATCGCCATGATGTTTCACCTGACCAGTGCGGTGACAGGGATGCTGGTCGGGATCGTGCTGATGATGTCGATCGGTTACGACATGCTGCGCAGCCGGATTGAGGAGACCGAAGTCGATCCGCTGACCAAGCTGGGCAACCGGCGGCGGCTCGATCGGTTGATTGCTGACGATGACGAAGCCGGCGGCACGAAGATTGGCGCGGTGATCGTCGTGGACCTCGACCACTTCAAGAAGGTCAATGACCTGTACGGCCACGAAGCGGGGGATGTCGTGCTCCAACAGGTCAGTGCGCGCTTGACGTCACTGCTCGGCCCGTTCGGCGAAGTGTGCCGCACCGGCGGGGAAGAATTCGTGGCGGTGGTCGGACACGACTTTGCGCCGGGCACATCGGCGCTGGCGCTGGCGGTCCGCGAGGCGGTATCGACCATGACGTTCGACGCGCCGCTCGCTCAAGCGACGATCACCGCCAGCGTGGGCTTCCATCGGCGGACGCCGAATGTTGAGGTCAAGCAGGCCATCCACCGCGCCGATCAGGCGGTCTATTGTGCCAAAGCCGATGGCCGAAACCGCGTCGTCGCAGCGACAAGCGAAGGCGGTTTGCAAGTCCTCAAGGCCGTAGCCTGACGCGCATCATCGCGGTTCGGGAAAGCGCGGCTGCGGATCGTTTACTTATCGCCGGGCCTCGCCCATCGTGGCCGGCATGACGCTTCCCCCATCCCTCCCCCTGCCCGCGCTCCATGCGAGCCACGGCGGCAACTGGCTGCGTTCGCCTTCGGGCGAGACCGGGGCTGTGTCCAAAGGCGATGCGATCATGGCGGCTGCCGATACGCCGGTGCTGTTGATCAATGCGCCATTGGTGGCCAACCGATTGGGCTATCCCGACCTTTCGGGCCTCGACCTGCTCGAAGCTTTTGCCTTTATCCACCCGGCACGGTTCTGCGTACCGACCCCGCGCGGTCTGGCAGAAGCTTTGGGCCTGCCGGTGCCAGCGGGCGATCTGGATGTGCCGGAACTGCTCCAGCGGGCAGCAGGCGTGCTGATGGGGGTGTGCCGTGATCCCGAATGGTTTGAACGCGAAGGGGCATGGAGCGCGCTCCAGTCACTTGAACGGCTGCGCTGGCCGTGGGCGCAGGTTCTGAAACCGCATATCGCCAAACCCGAAAAGGCCGAACGCTGGCTGTTCGCTCGCCTGCCCGAATGGGAAGAATCGCCTGATCGACCTGCCCCGCGTCAGATCGAACTGGCCGCCCCCACCGTGGCCGAACAGCTGGCGCGTCTGACTGGTGTGGCTGCCGAACAACGCGAAGGCCAGCGCGCCTATGCGCAGGACGCTGCACGTATCTTTGCCCCCCGCTCGGCCCCCGGCAGACCCCACCTTGCCCTGGCGCAGGCGGGCACCGGAATCGGCAAAACGCTGGGATATCTGGCCCCCGCATCGCTTTGGGCAGAACAACGCGGCGGGACGGTGTGGGTATCAACCTTCACCAAGAACCTGCAACGCCAATTGCGCGCCGAAAGCCGCCGGGCTTGGCCGGCCAAGCGCGCCGATGGCACGCCCCCGGTGGTGGTGCGCAAGGGCCGCGAAAACTACCTCTGCCTGCTCAACCTCGAAGACGCATTGCAAGGCGGGTTTGCGGGCCGCGCGGCAATCCTTGCGCAGTTGGTGGCACGCTGGGGCGGATACACCCGCGATGGCGATATGGTGGGCGGCGACTTGCCCGGCTGGCTTGGCACATTGTTCCGCAAACGCGGGATCGCCGCGCTGACTGATAGCCGGGGTGAATGCATCTATGCCGGGTGCCCGCATTACCGCAAATGCTTCATCGAACGCGCTGCACGCGACAGCGCGCAGGCCGATCTGGTGATCGCCAACCACGCGCTGGTGATGGTCAACGCGGCCCGCGCGCGCGACCCGAACCAGCGCCCGACGCGGTTGATCTTCGATGAAGGCCACCATGTCTTCGACGCGGCAGATTCGACCTTTGCCGCGACATTGTCTGGCCAGGAAACGATTGAACTGCGGCGCTGGATCATCGGCCCCGAACGCGAAGCGCGTGGCCGCCGCCGGGGTCTGGCCGCGCGATTGGCTGACCTTGCCAGTTACGACGAAGCCGGGGCCGAGGCGATCGCCGCTGCGTGCAAGGCCGGGCAGTTGCTGCCGTCCGATGGCTGGCTTCAACGGCTTATCGAAAACGCACCGTTTGGCCCGCTTGAGGCGCTGTTAGGCGCGGTGCGGGCGGCAACCTATGCCCGCGATGAAAGCGGCGGGATCGAAGCAGGCTATGCCATCGAGACTGAGGCGGCGGGCCTGCCCGGCGAGGTTATCGAGGCGGCGAGCGCCGCTGCCGAGGCGCTGGCCAGTATCCGGGTGCCGCTGATCCGGCTGGGCGGACGGCTGGAGGCGATCCTCGCCGATCCCCCTGACTGGCTTGACACCCAAGGCCGTGCGCGGATCGAAGGTGCGCGGTTTGCGCTGACCTGGCGGATCGATCTGATCAGCGCGTGGGAGGCATTGCTGGATCGATTGGGCGGCCCGGCAGACCCCGAATTTGTCGACTGGCTGGCGGTTGACCGGTCCGAAGCGCGTGAGTTTGACGTGGCGATCCACCGCCGCTGGCTCGATCCGATGAAGCCGTTTGCCCGCGTCGTGCTTGAACCCGCCCACGGCGTGCTGCTGACCAGTGCAACCCTGACCGACCGCGGCGCCCAAAGCATTGGCAGCGACGATGTCTGGGCCAGCGCCATCGCCCGATCGGGCGCGGCGCATATCGAAAGCACACCGCTGCTTTCGGCCGCAACCAGCCCGTTCGACTATGCGGCGCGCGCCGAGGTGCTGATTGTCACCGATATCAAGAAAGGCGATCTGCCCGCGCTCGCCGGGGCCTATGCGCGGCTGATTGAGGCTTCGGGCGGCGGCGTGCTCGGGCTGTTTACCGCGATCCGGCGGCTGCGCGCGGTCTATGGCCGGATTGCCGACCGTTTGGCGCGGGCAGGCCTGCCGGTCTATGCCCAGCATGTCGACCCGATCGACACCGGCACGCTGGTCGATATCTTTCGCGATGATCCGCGCGCCAGCCTGCTTGGCACCGATGCGCTGCGCGATGGGGTGGATGTGCCCGGGCACAGTCTGCGCTGCGTCGTGCTGGAACAGGTGCCGTGGCCGCGCCCTGATATCCTGCACAAGGCACGCCGCGCGGCAGGCGGCGGCAGCGTCTATGATGATCGCATCATCCGCGCCAAACTCGCCCAGGCATTCGGGCGGTTGATCCGCAGCAAAGATGATGCGGGCCATTTCGTCGTTCTGTCTCCTGCCTTCCCCACCCGGCTGCTGTCGGCCTTCCCGCCCGGCACCCCGGTGCTGCGCGTAACGCTTGATGAGGCTTTACAACGCCTCGCCGCTGGTGTTGGGGGCGACAACGCCGTTGCCCCATCGGCGGGCGCGCAAGGAGCTTTGCTACCATGAAAATTCTTGGTCTCCTGCGGCATGCCAAATCGGATTGGGACGACACCAACCAGCGTGATTTCGACCGTGGTCTGAATGATCGCGGGCGGCAGGGGGCGGCCTTGATCGGCCAGCATATCCGCGACCATGGGATCAAGTGGGATCGGCTGATCGCCAGCCCGGCGGTGCGGGTCAAACTGACGTTGGAAGGCGCGCTGCCAGCGCTTGCGCCGATCTATGACCAGCGGCTGTATCTCGCCAGTTTCGACACCATCGTCGAGGCGATTGAGGCCCATGCCGGCAGCGGGGATGATGAAGCACGCGCGATCCTGATTTCAGGCCACAATCCCGGCCTGCAGGATGTGCTGCTGGAACTGGTCGCGCCGGGCAAGGAAAACGACCTGTTCCGTGAGGCGGTGGTGAAGTTTCCGACCGCCGCCTACGCCGTGCTCGAATGCGATATCGACCATTGGAGCGAGCTGAAACGCTATTGCGCCAAGCTGGTCCATTTCGCGCGCCCCCGCGATCTCGACCCGGCATTGGGGCCGCAGACCTAACGCACAAACGCTTAAGTCACCGGCACCAGATTATCGTCCGAATCGCGGTCGATGTAGAAGTTGTAGGGATCAACCCCAGCGAACAGAGGTTTTTTCGCTGTCACCACTTCCACCGTCTGCTTGCCCGCATGCAGCGGATAGCGCTGTAGCGACAGCACGTTGGCCTTGGCAAAGGCTCCGGTCCCGGGCCGCGCGGTGAACACGCCAACTTCGATGCTTTCGGCCAGCCGTGCCGGCGTTTCCTTGCCCTTGCCGTCGGCGGTGAACTTGCCCGCGTCGATCGTGATGCGGGTCGTCCATTTGCCATCAGCGCGCTTGGAGCTCACCGCTTCCTTGGCTTTGAGGTCATAGATCGTGATCTGTTCGAACAGGTCGGTGATCAGGGCCTGCTGCTCGGGCGTTTTCGCCTCCTTGCGCAACTCGGCGATCAGATCGAGGCTGCGCGGATAAGGTGCGCCCTTGAACTTGTAGCGGGCCACCAGCCGCGCCAGTGCGCGGTTGACCGCATCCTCGCCCAGCCGGTGCTGCAAAAGATACATCACCAAAGAGCCCTTGCGGTAGTGAATGTATTGCTGGTTCTCGACTCTCATCAGGGGCTGTTCGTCCAATACATCGGATTTGCGCCCGCCAAGATACTGATCAAGCTCGAACTTGAGGAACCGGCGGATCTTGTCTTCGCCGTAAAGCTCTTTCATCACCATCAGCGCGCTGTATTGCGCCAGCGTTTCCGACAGCAGCGTCGATCCCTGCATGTCGCCGCCTATGATCTGGTGCGCCCAATATTGGTGCGCCAGCTCGTGCGCGGTGACATAGGAGACGTAGTCGATCGTTTCGGGATCGCGCACGTCAGCGGCAAAGCCGATGCTTTCGGAATAGGGCATCGTGCCCGCAAACGCCTGCGCAAAGCTGTCATAGCCCGGAAATTCAATGATGCGGGCATAGCCGAACTGATACGGCCCGAAATTGCGTTCATAATAGCCGAGCGAGATCTTCATCGCCTTCAGCATTCCGGGCACGTTCCACGCATGGCGCGGATCGTGATATACGCTCAATTGCACGTCGCCATATCGGTCTTCGGCCACGGCATAGCGCGCCGATTGCACTGAGAAGTAATTGAGGATCGGCGCGGGGCTTGTGAACACCGCAGTGCGGCGGCCATCCTTGACCACGTCCGACACCTTGTCGCCCGGCGCAATCGGCACCTGATCAGCCGCCGTGCTGATGGTGATGCGCGAATTGACCCAATCGGCATGGACGTAGTTTTCGCGCTGTGCCCTGGTATCTTCAAGCTTGGCGGTGCGCAGCTCGTCGGGCAGGCCCTGCCGCCGCCGCACGGTGCGATCCTGCAACAAGCTGCGCTGGTCCATGCCGATGATCGGGGCGAAGGTGAGATTATTCACGAAAGTCCCATTGTCGACGACGTCGGTCGCCGCCCCGCTGTTGGCAAATCCGCGCCGCCGCAGGTTCGAGGTGAAATCGAGCCGGGTTGTCGCCCCGGGAGCCAGCGGCGTATCGAAACGATAGATCCGGTGGTCGAAGTCCTTGTCATCCACCGCAAGCTTTGCCCCGGCGACATCAAGGCGGGGGTATTCGACACCGTCATCGCCCAACCGCACATGCAGCTCGCGGATGGGCACGCCGCTATCGTTGCGCATCAGGTAATAGCCAGTCGTCGCCATGCGCCGTTCGTCGGGATAGATCGCGACATCGAAGGCAGCGTCAGTCACGACCGGACGCGGCAGGTCGGCATATTTGAGGTATTTGCGTTCGTAATCGGCGACCAGTTTCTCGCGTTCATCAGACGTCTGGTAGGTGTTGAGCACCTTGATGTTCTGGTAGATCACCACACCGGTGCCGATCATCCCTGCCAGCGCTGCCACCGCCACGCCGCCCGAAGCGAGATTGATGCGCCTGCCAATGCCCTTGATCCGCGGCCACACGGCCACCACCGTCCCGCGCGGCCAGGCCCAGTGCGCGAAGACCAGCAGCAGCACCCCGAAACACGCCCAATAGGCCCGCGCAATCAGCCCGCCGACCCAGAAGCCGCCGGTGCCGTTCATATCGCTAAGCGGTTCGCCCGGCCCACCGCCGTACGAATAGAGCATGTTGTTATAGCCAAGGTTCGAAAGGAAGATGCGGCTGACGAACCAGATCAGCATCAGACCCCAACCGACATACTTGTTGGGGCTGAGGACCTGAAAGAACACCGCCAGCACCGCGATCATGAGCAGGTCGATGCTCTGCGGCAGCACATAGGCGACCAGATAGAGCCCGACATCAATGCTCGGCGCGCCCATCACGAGTTGGTACACCAGCCCCGACAGCATCCCGGCCAGCGATATCGCCAGCAGGACAACAAACACCGCGACAACCTTGGGCACGAAGATCGTCCACGCCGGCGCAGGCGCGGCGTCGATGATCTCGTTGATCTTCACGTCGCGCTCGCGCCACACCAGCTCGCCGCCATAGAATACCGCGATAATGAGGTTGAACAGCGTTGTCCCGCCGGTCACCGCATCGACGACATTGGCGGTCAGCGGATAAGACGGCGTCCCGTACAGCGTCTGCGCGAACACCAGATTGAAAGCGGTGAACGCCAACGCGATCAGCAGCAGCACGATCAGGCCGGGGCTTTTGACCACCAGCAGGGTTTCAACCTTCAGCCGCGCCCAGAACGTCACCAGCGCATGACCGGCGCCAAAGCTGCGGGCCACAGGCGCGGCAAGCGGCTGCGGGCGGGTCGCATCGCTCAAGGTAGCCTGGCTGGCCTGCTTGGCCAGTCTCCGCTGCCGCCAGCGCGACGGGGCACGCTCAGTCATGCTGAACCGCGCCCAGGCAATGCCGAGGAACAGCGCCGCCCAGCCCAAGGTGATCAGACGGTTGATGAGCAGGTTGCCTTCCAGCGGGATCGGCCGCGTGTTCATTTCAGCCGCAGTCCAGTACCGCGACACTTCGCCGATCGCGCCGATTGCCATCGGTTCGAACTGCGCGGCGGCATCCTGATAATCAGGCTCGCTGCCCAGAACTGCGCTAACCGTAAGATAGCCCATCACCAGAACCAGCACCCCGATATAGCTCGCCAGCATCGACCGGGTGATCGTGGCAAGGCTGAACAACAGCGCCGATGACAGGATCAGGTTGGGAATGGCGATGATCAGGAACGGCCAGGCATAGGCCATAAAGCCCCCCGGCCCCACGGTCTCGGGATCGACCCACGGCATCGCCGCACCAAGTGCAATACCGAAAGGCACCGCCATATAGCCGAGCGTCGCGATCGCCAGCCCGCCGATAAAGCGTCCCGCAAGGAAGCTGGATCGGCCCACCGGTGTCGCGCGGATCATCGGTCCGAAACCTGTCGTATCGTCGCGCACCACGGCGTTGGCGACAAACGAGGTGATGACGAAGAGGTAGAACAGGCTGAGCAGCGCCAGCGCGTTGGTAATCGCAAAAGGCGAGTTTTCATGCACCGCGCCGGGCGTGCCGATGCTGAGATTGGCGCTGGCGGCGATGCCGAATCCGAGCAGAAAGAAAATCGCGACCGAGACCCAGAAGACCGGGTTTTTGAGCTGATAGCGGATTTCGAACGCGGCGAGGCGGGCGGTGAGCATCATGTTGCGCAGCCCTCCTTACGCGGCTTGCGCGGCAGGGGCGGCTTCGCGGCGGGTTTCAGCGAGCGTCGTAAAGTACACGTCCTCAAGCCCGCCCGAAACTGGTGTGAAGCCTTCAGGCTGGCTATCGGCGAGCACGTGGACGACGATGTCGCCTGCAAAGAACCGGTGCGAGATGACCTCGTAATCGGCCTGCATCGCGGATAGCTGCGTGTGCGGCACGGTCTTCTGCCACACCCGCCCCTTGGTGCGCGCGATCAGGTCATGCGGCGCGCCTTCCAGCCGCAGCTTGCCGCCCGCCAGCACCGCCATGCGCGGGCACAGGTCAGCCACGTCATCAACGATATGGGTCGACAGGATCACCACAACATTCTCGCCAATCCCGGCGAGCAGGTTGAGGAAGCGGTTGCGTTCTTCGGGATCGAGCCCGGCGGTGGGTTCATCAACGATGATCAGTTGCGGATCGCCGATCAGCGCCTGCGCGATGCCAAAGCGCTGGCGCATCCCGCCCGAAAACCCCGCAATCGCCTTGCCGCGCACCGCCCACAGATTGGTCTGATTAAGCAGGTGGCTGACCACCTCGCGCCGCGCCTTGCCATCGGTGATACCTTTCAGCACCGCCATGTGATCGAGCATGTCATAGGCCGAAATGCGCGGATAGACGCCAAAATCCTGCGGCAGATAGCCGAGCGTGCGGCGCAGCCGGTCGGGCTCGGCCAGCACGTCGATATCGTTGAACCGGATGCTACCCTGTGTGGGCGCCTGCAGGCACGCAATGGTGCGCATCAGCGTCGATTTGCCCGCGCCATTGGGGCCCAGTAGCCCGAACATCCCCTTGGGGATCGACAGCGTCACATCGTCTAGCGCGCGCGTACCATTGGGATAGACGTGGCTGACGCCGCTGAGTTCGAGCATGATGTTCCCCTGTGTTCAGTCGGATGAGTGACCGCCCCTATAGTAACCCGATGATCGGCTGTGGGAAGCTGCACCCGTGGAATGGTTCATGCATTTCATCGGCATGTTTGACGCCGGTCGATGCGGGTTTGTCGCTGGGCGGGGGCCTCAGCCAATCAGCTTGCGCGGCCCCGGCCCTTGCGCTGCCAGCGCATCGTCGGGATTCCAAAGCGCGCAAAGTTCAAGGCTCAGGCAACCGCAACCGATGCACCCATCGAGCCGGTCGCGGGTGCGGGTGAGTTCGGCGATGCGTTGATCGAGCCGGACGCGGATTGCGGCGCTGATCGCCTGCCAATCATCGGCTGTGGGCGTGCGGCCCTGCGGCAATTTGCGCAGTTCAGTCTCGATTTCGGTCAACGACAGGCCCAGCCGCTGGGCGATCAGGATAAAACTGAGCCGGCGGATATCGGACCGCAGGAAGCGCCGCTGGTTGCCGCCACTGCGCACTGGCTCGATCAGCCGCTTGTCCTCGTAAAACCGGATCGCCGAGACGCTAATGCCGGTGCGACGCGCCATTTCGCCAATCGGGATGAGGTCGGACGGCTTGAGGCGGGCAGGCATCGGCAGTCTCACAAATAGCTTGATCTCAAGTTAGGTTGAGATTGCACAATGGGCAAGTTCATTGATTCGCACCGCTTCCAGCGTGTGTTTCATCAACTTGCGAAAGGACATATGCGATGCGCACCGCCCATCTCGAACACGTCAACATCACCGTCAGCGACCCCGATCGCTCCGCCGCTCTGCTCGAACAGCTTTGCGGTTGGCACGAACGGTGGCGCGGACCGTCGCAGCTGGGCGGGTGGACCATCCATGTCGGGACGGACCGCGAATATCTGGCAATCTACACCCACTCCAGCCCGGTGCCGCGCTTCACCAAAGGCCAGCCGCTCAATCATATCGGACTGGTGGTCGACGACCTCGATGCTGCCGAAAGGGTCGTGAAAGATGCCGGGCTTATCCCCTTCAACCACGCCGATTACGAACCCGGTCGGCGGTTCTACTTTTTCGACTGGGACGGGATCGAGTTCGAAATCGTGAGCTACGCCTAAAGCAGCCCCGGCTGGCTGGCCGTCCGTCTGAACCAAGGATCAGGCGTGCGGTCGATCGCCAGAGGCCCCGCCCACGCCCGGCACAGTCCCAACGCCTCATCCGTATGATCGCCCGTCCACCGCGCCTGATCCTCGGGCGCGAGCAGCACCGGCATCCGACTGTGCACAGCGGCGGCATCCGATCCGGCGCTGTCGGTCATCACCATCGCATAGCAGGCGCCCCATTCGTCGCTCTGCCGCCACACCCCCGCAACGGCGAACACAGGATCGCCGGGCAGCGCCATCCACGTGCGGGTCATGGCGCCCTTTGGCCCCTCAGCCTCGGCCCAGGCAGTAAGCGGGATCAGGCAGCGGCGTTCCGCAAACGCATGGCGCCAGAAGAAACTTTCAAGCTTGTCCGTGCGAGCGTTGTTGACCGGCTTGGGCTTGAGCGGCTGACCTTGCTTGCCTTTGAGCGCCAGCGGAAAGCCCCAGGTCATAGCCTGCAGTTTGCCTTCTGCGACGACAAGGCCGGGTGTGCCGGGATAGACCTCCTCACCGAAATTCGCGCCTTCGGCCATGTCCACCGCATCGAACCACGCGGCAACTTCGCTGCGGGTCTTGGTCATGCGGTAGAGGTTGCACATCAGCCAGCTCGCTCAGGCATTGCCGACCACAAAACACGCCGCCGCCATCAGCGCACCCGCCCAGCGGTTCGACCGGAAGCGGGCGAGCGGGTTGGCCGCATCCTGCGGGTCAAGCGTTGCCAACTGCCACGCCAGATGCACCGCCACCGGCACCAACGCCAACAGCGCCAGAGGATCGGGGCGGTAGAGCCAGAACCCCAGCGCCCACAACCCGATCGCCCCGGCGTAAAACCCCGCAATCCCCGCCTGCACTCGCGCGCCCATCGCCAAGGCTGACGAACGAATGCCGACC
Source organism: Erythrobacter sp. (assembly GCA_030731635.1). Classification (GTDB taxonomy): domain Bacteria; phylum Pseudomonadota; class Alphaproteobacteria; order Sphingomonadales; family Sphingomonadaceae; genus Erythrobacter. The sequence continues at coordinate 14,579 of JANQTR010000144.1, forward strand.
ATGGCATCATCCTCACGGTCTTGTAGCGCATAGATCGTGTCGTAACCGATCACCCAGCAGATGCACCCTGCATAGACCGCCGCCAATGCATCCCAGTTGTCCCAGCGCAGCTGCGCCCAGCCGACCAGCAACCCCCAGTTGAATACCATCCCCAGCCACGCCTGCGGCCACCAGGTGATCCGCTTCATGAACGGATAGGCCGCCACCAGCGCAAGGCTGCCGAGCGCCACCAACTGCGCTTCGAGCCGCAGTTGCAGCAGCACGACAAGGCCCACGAGGCACAGCGCCAGCAGCCAGCCCCATGCCATGCGCTTCGATACTCGCCCGCTCGCTACCGGGCGCAGCGACGTGCGCGCGACCTGCCGGTCAAGATCAGCGTCGATGATGTCGTTATAAACGCAGCCCGCCCCGCGCATCGCGACGGCGCCAATTAGCAGCCAGCCAAGCAGCACCCACTGCCCCCC
>JANQTR010000145.1 GCA_030731635.1 Erythrobacter sp.
TGATGTTGTCGTTCTTGAGGCAGTTGGCCGAACGCACCGACAGTTCCAGCTCGTCCACCTTCTTGAGAAGGTAACGGTTGAGCTGGTTGGCGTCGCTTTCTTCCGGCTGCGCCGCGTGGCCAACCATGGTGCCAGCAGGCTGCGGAATGCCATCTTCGAAGTGGACGAACAGCGTCAGCTGATCCTGCAGGATACGCGCAGCATAAGCCACGGCATCTTCCGGGGTGACGGTGCCATCGGTTTCGACCGTGAGGCTGAGCCTGTCGTAGTCAAGCTCCTGACCAACGCGGGCATTCTCGACCTTGTAGCTGACCTGACGCACGGGCGAATAGAGCGAGTCGACCGGAATCAGCCCGATCGGCGCATCAGCCGGACGGTTCTGCACCGCGGGCGAATAGCCCTTCCCGGTGTCAGCAGTCAGCTCCATGTTGAGCGTCGCGCCTTCATCGAGCTGGCAGATCACCAGATCCTTGTTCATCACTTCGATATCGCCGGTGACAGCAATATCGCCAGCCTTCACAGCGCCCGGGCCAGTGGCCGACAGCTGCAAACGCTTGGGGCCTTCGCCTTCCATCTTGAGCGCGATCTGCTTCACGTTCAGGACGATGTCGGTCACGTCTTCACGCACACCGGCGAGTGACGAGAATTCATGCAGCACGTTTTCGATCTTGATCGAGGTGATGGCTGCGCCCTGCAGGCTCGACAGCAGCACGCGCCGCAGCGCGTTGCCCAGCGTCAGGCCAAAACCGCGCTCAAGCGGTTCGGCAACGAAGGTCACCTTGCGCGCACGGTCACCGCCATCCTTGATTTCGAGGGTGTTGGGTTTCTTGAGTTCCTGCCAGTTCTTCGTGTTGACGGACATGGATTTCCCCTAATTCGCCTTGTGGGCGGGTTCAGATTTTGGTCGGGTCAGATGCGCGTCAGCGTGGCGCGGCATCTGGCCCGTTCGGGCGGCGACGGCACGGACTGCCGCCGCCTGCCCGGCGGATCAGACGCGGCGGCGCTTGGACGGGCGGACCCCGTTGTGCGGGATCGGGGTCACATCGCGGATCGAGGTGATGTTGAAGCCCACGGCGGCAAGGCCGCGCAGCGCGCTTTCACGGCCCGAACCCGGGCCCTTCACTTCGACTTCGAGCGTGCGCACGCCGTGCTCGGCGGCTTTCTTGCCGGCATCATCGGCTGCGACCTGCGCAGCATAGGGCGTCGACTTGCGGCTGCCCTTGAACCCCATCGCGCCTGCACTGGACCAGCTAATCGCATTGCCCTGTGCATCGGTGATGGTGATCATGGTATTGTTGAAGCTGGCGTTGATATGCGCAACGCCGCTGCTGATATTCTTCTTGTCACGACGCCGAATACGGCCTGGTTCGCGTGCCATCGTTTTGTGTCCTCTAACTCGTCAGAAGGAAAAGCGTGCTTGGGGGTTACCCCGCTCGCTTACTTCTTCTTGCCCGCGATGGGCTTGGCCTTACCCTTGCGGGTGCGGGCATTGGTGTGAGTGCGCTGGCCGCGAACGGGCAGACCGCTACGATGACGCAAACCGCGATAAGCGCGCAGATCCATCAAACGCTTGATGTTCATCGCGGTCTGGCGACGCAGGTCGCCTTCGACGGTGAACCCAGCATCAATGGTTTCGCGAATCCGCAGCACTTCCTCATCAGTGAGGTCCTGCACACGCGCGCTATGGGCGATGCCCAGCGTATCAGCGATTTTCTCAGCCGTGGTGCGGCCGATACCGTGAATATAGGTGAGCGCGATGATCACGCGCTTGTTGGTGGGGATATTTACCCCGGCAATACGAGCCACTTATTTCTCCATGCTCCACAGGGGTTTGGCCACCATTGGACGGCGCCCCCTATCTCAACGCTCATTCACTCAAATGTTCGTTTGCCAGACGGCCTGCAAGGGATGCAGGATCGTAAACAACAAAAAGTCCGGTCGGCATGCGCGAAGGCGTTGCCTGCCGAACTTGGTTCGAACATGTCGAATGAGGGGCGCGCATAGGATGATTCGCGCGGCCCGTCAACCATAGGGCGCCCATCGATCAGCGCCCCGGCTCATCACCCTCGAGATCGCCGAAGGCGTCATCGACGCTGGAGGGCTTCGGCGCAGGCTTCACCTGTGGCTTCGGCGCGGGCGTGGGCGCCGGTTTTGGCATCAGTTTGAGGGATGGCTTGATCTCGGGTGTCGGCGCTGGCTTCATCAGCGGCGCAGACCTCAGCGTCGGCAGCGGCGTGATGATCGGTGCAGGATTAACCTTGGGCGCGGCTTCAAGCGCGGCGGCGCCTGCATCCGGCGCTTCGACCGCAGATTTGCCAGCATCAGCCGCAACCTCTGCGTTCGTCTCCGCCATCGCCACTGGCCCAAGCAACTTGCCCAACGCGGCAAGCTGCACGCCCATCACCCCATCCACTGCCTTGGCGATAACCGGCACTTCATAGCGCATCGACCCGCCGACATTATATTCCCACACAATCCGGGTACCGGCATCAGCCTTGCTGATCGCAATCGTAAGCACGCCCATCACCGGCTCGCTTTGCAACGGGCCCAGCGCGCCCTGCATCCGCAGCGCCAGTTCAGGATAGGCCTGGATCACCCGCATATGTTCAACGCTGCCTTGCAGCGTGAAACGGCCGGGCTCGTCCACTTCCGGAATCGTTTCGCAGAAACATCCGCCCGCTTGCGGTGTCAGGGTCAGGTTCGTGGAATCGCCCGACCACGTGTGTTCAGATCGCCACCAGCCCGCTGGTGAAATCAGCGCCAGCCACACCTCTGTCGGTGTGGCTTTGACCACCAGTTCATGACGCGAAACAAAGCCGGTTTCGGTCGTGCGGGTCAGCTCTGCAGCAGCCGGAGCATGCACCACCAACGCGGCTGCGACGAGCGCACCGGTCAGAGCAAGATGCCGAAACACCGGGGTGATCCGCACCGTGCCAGCCTACCCGCGCAGGATCGCGTCGATCTGGCCGGCGACAACATCGATCGGGGCCATGCCGTCCACCCGCGTGACAATCCCGCGCGCTTCGTATCCGGGCAGGATTGGCGCGGTCTTGCCGCGGTATTCCTGCATCCGCATTCGCACGGTTTCTTCGTTATCGTCAGGGCGGCGCTTGAATTCGGTGCTGCCGCAGCTGTCGCACACGCCCGGTGTGGACGGCGGATTGGCGGTGTCGTGATATAGCGCGCCGCACGAGCCGCAGGAAAAACGTCCCGTAATGCGTTCTACCAGCGCGTCTTCGTTGACTTCGAGTTCGATCACATGATCGAGCGCGCGGCCATTGCGCGCCAGGATTGCATCAAGCGCATCGGCCTGCGGCGCGGTGCGCGGATAGCCATCAAAGATCGCCCCGGTTTCCGGCCCCATCGCGGCAAGTTCGGCATCGATCAGATCCGAGACGATGTCGTCCGAAACCAGTTCCCCGCGCTCCATCACCGCCTTCGCCTTGAGGCCGACAGGGGTGCCCGCCTTGACCGCTGCACGCAGCATATCACCGGTGGAAAGCTGGCGCATCCCGTGCCGTTCGACCAGACCGGCGCTTTGCGTACCTTTGCCGGCACCGGGAGGGCCAAGAAGAATGATGTTCACGAACCGTCCCCCATAATCGCCGCCGGTCGTTGCCTTGGGCTTTCTTGTCATTTTGCAGGTTCGACCAGCCGCGCGTCTGCGTCAAGTCAGCGGCAATTGGATATCAGCGCATCCGGCCCTTGAGCTTGGCCTTCTTGATCAGATCACCATACTGGTGCGCCAGCAAGTGCGACTGAACCTGGGCAATCGTATCGACTGTCACGTTGACCACAATCAGCAGACTGGTGCCGCCGAGAGACAGGCGAAGGCCGGTCTGCGCAATCATGTATTCAGGCACCACGCAAACTACGGTCAGATAGGCTGCCCCAACCACGGTAATGCGCGTCAGCACATATTCGAGGTAATCGGCAGTGCGCTTGCCCGGCCGGATGCCGGGGACAAAGCCACCATTCTTCTTAAGGTTGTCCGCCGTTTCTTCCGGGTTGAACACAACCGCGGTGTAAAAGAAACAGAAGAAGATGATCCCGATGGCATAGAGCGCCATGTACAACGGCTTGCCATGCGCAAGATAGAGATTGAGCGTCACGATCGCGCTGCCGAAAGCGCTTTCGGGATCGGCCGACGTGCCGGCAAACTGGCTGATGGTCAGCGGTGCGAGCAGCAGCGAGCTGGCAAAGATCGGCGGGATCACGCCCGCGGTATTGATCTTCAATGGCAAGTGTGACCGTTCCGCCTGCATCATCCCGCGCTGTGTGGCGCGCTTGGGATATTGGATCGGCAAGCGGCGCTGTGCCCGTTCAAAAAAGCTGATGCCCAAGATCAGGACGACCACCATGACAATAAAGCCAATGATCACCACAGGTGCGATCGCGTCCGTGCGCCCGCCTTCGAACAGATTGATGGCAAATCCGGGAAAGGCTGAGACAATCCCGGCCATGATGATCAACGAAATACCGTTTCCGATTCCACGGCTGGTGATCTGTTCGCCCAGCCACAACAAGAACATCGTGCCCCCGACCAGGCTGACCACCGCACCTATGCGGAACAGATAACCGGGGTCGACCACCGCCTGCAGACCACTCTGCGCAGCATAGGTTTCAAGGCCAAGCGCGAGGAAGTAGCCCTGAATGGCGCACAGGAACACCGCGCCATAGCGGGTGTACTGGTTAAGCTTCTGCCGGCCGCTCGCACCTTCTTTTTTCAGCGCAGACAGCGCTGGATGCAGCGCCGAGGTCATCTGCACCACAATCGACGCAGTAATATAGGGCATCACCCCCAGCGCGATCAGGCTCATGCGTTCAAGACTGCCGCCCGAAAAGGCATTGAGCAGATCAAGCGCGCCGCCGCGCGTCTGGTCGTAAAGTTCGCTCAGGATCAGCGGGTTGACGCCCGGCAACGGCACAAAGCTGAGGAACCGGAAGACAATCAAGGCCCCAATGGTGAACCAGATGCGCTGGCGCAATTCTGTCGCCTTGGCGAAATTGCCGAGGTTGAGGTTGCTCGCGATATTGTCGGCGCGTGATGCCATGTCGTCTCGTCGATCCTAGCTCTGGGTCCGGCGGCTGCACCTGTACGATGCCCGTCCCGAACCATCCCTTGCACGGCAATCGGACCTCGGCCCGCCGCGCGAGAGCGTAAATAGGGAGCGCGGGGGCGCTTGTCGAACCCCCGCACTCACCATTTCGTCGATTACTTTGTCAATGCGGCCTTGGCAGCACGATTAGCGTCGCGGCGTGCGAGCTTCTTTTCGTGCTCAGGGGTGGCTTCAGGAGCCACTTCCACACTGCCGCCAGCCTTTTCGACTGCGGCAATCGCGCCCTTGGTTGCGCCAGTGACGGCGAAGGTCGCCTTGACGGTGATTTCACCCTTGCCAAGCAGACGCACGCCATCCTTGCCGCCGCGCACCAGGCCAGCGGCCCGCAACACGTCTTCAGTGATGGTCGCCTTGGCGTCGAGCTTGCCCGCGTCGATGAACTTCTGGACCATGCCAATGTTCACTTCGGCGTAATCCTTGCCAAACGGGTTGTTGAAGCCGCGCTTTGGCAGGCGCATGTGAAGCGGCATCTGGCCGCCTTCAAAACCCTTTACGGCGACGCCCGAACGGCTCTTCTGGCCCTTCTGGCCGCGTCCCGAGGTCTTGCCCTTGCCCGAGCCGATCCCGCGGCCGACGCGGATCCGGCTTTTACGGGCGCCGGGATTGTCGCGGATGTCATTCAGTTTCATGTCGTGCACTCGCTTTCGCTTTTGTCGCGCTGATAGATGGACCATCACGGCCCGATTGGAGGCGCGCGCATAGCGGCAGCGGCCCGGCAATGCAACCCCAATGCACGGTGGATGGAGGCCCTGGCGGTTTCAGCGGCGGCGCTTGTGTTTTGTGTGCAGCCCCTTAGGCTCGCACTCTCAAACCCGGGGGGATTTAAGATGATCAAGGCACGGATTCTTGCAGGCGCAGCGGCAATCGCCCTTACCCTTACCGGCTGTGACCAACTCACTGGTGCTGGCGATACCGCGACCAGCGAAGTCAGTGCCGAATGGTCAGCCTTCGCCGATCAATTCATCGAAGGCTATTTCAAACAGGTTCCCTTCATGGGTGCGCTTGCCGGACGGCACGAATATGACGGGCAATTGCCCGACTGGAGCAAGGACGGCGTCGCAGCCCAGGTCGCTTTCTTTGAAAAGGCACGGGCCGACGCCAAGGCGATGGACAATCTCAGCCCGGCAGAACGCATTCAGCGTGACCAGCTTGTCCTGATCGCCGACGACATGCTGTTCAAGCTGACCGAGGAAGGCGCGCTGGGCAACGCGGATTTCTATTCGTGGGCACTTGATCCCAGCGTTTACATTGCCCGCCCCTATGCCAGTGCCGAAGTGCGGATGAAGGCGCTGACCAAGTTTGCCGACAGCACGGCGGTGGCCGCCGGACAGATAAGGGACAATATGAAGCTCCCCCTGCCCGCCACTTTCCGCAAATATGCCGATGCGGCCTATAATGGCTATGCCGATTTCTATCGCGGCGATGCGCGCGCTGCCTTTGCCGACGTCGATGATCCCGAACTACAGGCGCAGCTTGTCGCCGCGACCGATCGCGCCGCGGATGCGATGGAAGCGCTGGCGGATTACGCTACCAGCAAGCCCGGCACTGCTGGCGGGTTCGAGCTGGGTGCGGGCCGGTTCTTGCGGATGAACCTGACGGGCGAAGGCATCGACGTCTCACTCGAAGAGTTGGAGCGCATCGGGCGCGACGATCTGAAGCGCAATCAGGCCGCACTCGAAAAAGCCTGCGCTACGTTTGCTCCGGGTAAATCAATGGCCGATTGCATGCAGATGATGCAGGCTGACAAACCCGCCGATGGCCCGGTGATCGAGGCGCGCAAACAATTGCCGATGCTGCGCGATTTCCTCATCACCAAAGATCTGGTCACGATCCCGAGCGATGAACTGGCTCTGGTGGAAGAGGCCCCGCCCTATAATCGGCAGAACGCAGCCTATATCAACATCCCCGGCCCCTTCGATAAAGGCATGCCGTCGGTCTATTATATCGCCCCGCCCGATCCGGCCTGGGATGCCGCGACCCAAGCCGGATTCATACCGGCCAAGGCTGATTTGATGTTCACCTCGATCCATGAAATCTGGCCCGGCCACTTCCTCCAGTTCCTGCACTCCAACCGTTCAACCAACACGCTCAGCCGCGTATTTGTGACCTATGGGCTGGCCGAAGGTTGGGCGCATTATACTGAGGAAATGATGCTGGATGCAGGGCTTGGCGCGGATGATCCGGCCTATGCGGTCGGGCAATTGTCCAACGCCTTGCTGCGCAATTGCCGCTACCTATCCGCGATTGGCCTTCACACCGGCGGAATGAGCGTCGCGGACAGCGTCGAGCTGTTCAAGACCGAATGCTATCAGGGCGAAGGAACTGCGCTGCAACAGGCCGCGCGTGGCACCTATGACCCGCGCTATCTCAATTACACACTCAACAAGTTGCTGATCCGCAAACTGCGTGAAGATTGGACTGCAACGCGCGGCGGGCGCAAGGCGTGGAAGGAATTTCACGACACCTTCCTGTCCTATGGCGGGCTGCCCGTGCCATTGATCCGGCAGGCGATGATGGGCGAAGACGAACCGCGCAGCGTCTTCTGACCTGCCTTTCACCGACACCAAACGCAAAAAGCCCCGGCCTTTCAGCCGGGGCTTTTCTAATTGTGCGGCAAACCCGGTAGGGTTTAGTCGACCACTTGCACCAGATGCGGGATCTTGGCGATCGCGCCGCGCACTTCAGGGGTATCCTGACGTTCGACGATCTTGTGCATCTTGTTCAGCCCAAGACCGATCAGGATCTTGCGCTGGCTTTCAGGACGACGGATCGGCGAACCGACCTGCTTGATCTTGATGGTTGCCATGCCTGCTTACTCCACGATCGCGGCAGCATCGGCTTCCGCCTCAACTGCACTCGATCCGCCGCGACCCAAAAGGTCAGCAACCTTCTTGCCGCGCCGCTGAGCGACCGACTTCGGAGAAGTCTGCTCGGTCAACGCGTCAAAGGTGGCGCGGATCATGTTGTAGGGGTTGGACGTACCGACCGACTTGGTCACCACATCAGCGACGCCAAGGCTTTCGAACACGGCGCGCATCGGGCCACCGGCGATGATGCCAGTACCGGCAGGCGCCGTACGCAGCGTCACCTTGCCTGCGCCGAAACGACCATTGCCGTCATGGTGCAGAGTGCGACCTTCCTTTAGCGGAACGCGGATCATCTTCTTGCGCGCAGCAGAAGTGGCCTTGGTGATCGCTTCAGGCACTTCGCGCGCCTTGCCATGGCCAAAGCCGACGCGGCCCTGACCGTCGCCAACCACCACCAAAGCTGCAAAGCCGAAGCGCTTACCGCCCTTTACGGTCTTGGACACGCGGTTGATGTGCACCAGCTTTTCGATGATGCCATCATCTTCTTCCTGCTTGCCACCGCGATTATTGTCACGGCCGCCACGACCGCGACCACGATCGCCGCCGCCGCCGTCACGGTTCCCACCGCGCCCACGACCACGGCCCTGACGGGCGTTGCCATCATCGGCTTGCGCGGGCGATTGGGTGTCAGCCGCCACGGATGGCGTCTGGGCCACTGCAGGAACTGCAGCCGCATCAGTCTGGTTTTCGGTGTTCTCGTCAGCCATAATCAGAACTCCAACCCGCCGGCACGGGCGGCATCGGCCAGCGCCTTGACGCGGCCATGAAACAGGAACCCGCCGCGGTCGAACACGACATTCGTCACGCCCGCCTTCTTGGCAGCCTCGGCAATCGCCGTGCCCACCACTACAGCGGCATCCACGTTGGCGCCGCTGACCTTCACGCCGAGCGTCGAAGCTGCGGCGACCGTGCGGCCAGCTGCATCATCAATGATCTGCGCATAGATGTGGCGTCCGGTGCGATGCACCGACAGACGCGGCTTGCCGCCAGCACGGGCACGAAGCGCCGTGCGGACGCGGCGACGGCGACGTTCGAAAAGGGAAAGCTTTGCCATCTTATCTCTTCTTCCCTTCCTTGCGGAAGATATACTCGCCGCGGTAAGCAATACCCTTGCCCTTGTAAGGCTCGGGTTTGCGCCAGCGGCGGATTTCAGCAGCGAACTGTCCGACGGCCTGCTTGTCAGTGCCCGACACTTCGACCGTCGTCTGATCGGGGGTCTTGACTTCAAGGCCCTCGGGGATCGGCAGGTCAACATCATGGCTGTAGCCAAGCTGCAGCTTCAGCATCCGGCCCTGAGCATTGGCACGGTAACCGACGCCCTTGATCACCAGCACCTTGGTGAAGCCGGCGCTGACGCCTTCCACCAGGTTGGAGACGAGCGTCCGCTGCATGCCCCAGAAGGCCCGTGCCTGACGGCTGTCATTAGCCGGCTTCACGACGATCTCGCTCTCTTCCACCTTGTAGTGGATGAGATCCGAAAGACCCAAAGTCAGGGTGCCCTTGGGGCCCTTTACAGTGAGAGTGCCGTTCTCGATGTTGGCCGATACCCCGCCAGGGATCGCGACCGGCTTTTTACCGATGCGGCTCATCAGAACACCTCCGCCAGCACTTCGCCACCGACGTTGTGCGTGCGTGCTTCGGCATCCGAAAGCACGCCGCGCGGCGTCGAAACGATCGTAATGCCAAGCCCGTTGCGAACAGTCGGAAGCTCTTTCGAACCCGAATAAACGCGGCGGCCAGGCTTCGAAACGCGGGCCACATGCTTGATCGCAGGCTCGCCTTCAAAATACTTCAATTCGATCCGCAGCGCCTTGTGCTTGCCCGAACTATCTTCAGAAAAGCCACGAATGTAGCCTTCGCGCTGAAGAACTTCGAGCACGTTGGCGCGCAGGTTGCTAGCGGGCGTAAGGACAGAGTCCTTCTTGGCACGCTGGCCGTTGCGGATACGGGTGAGCATATCACCCAGAGGATCGGTCATAGCCATTGTTCAGTCCTCACCAGCTCGACTTGGTCAGACCGGGAATCATCCCGCTGTTGCCAAGTTGACGCAGTTCGATACGGTTGATGCCGAACTTGCGGTAATAGCCGCGGGGACGGCCGGTGGTGGCGCAACGATTGCGGACCCGGGTCGGGTTCGCGTTGCGCGGGATTTCCGCCATCTTGAGCCGGGCGAGCAAACGCTCCGTCTCGTCAAGCGAGTTGTCATCAGCAATCGCCTTCAGCTTCTCGTACTTCGCAGCGTACTGCTTCACGAGCTTCTTGCGACGCTCATTCTTGTTGATCGAACTCAGTTTCGCCATGGACTTAAGCTCTCTTCTTCCGTGTCTCTACAAACAAGCGGGTCACGCCGCTTCTTTCTGTTCACCAGTTTTTGCGCTCGGGGCTTCACCCTGGAAGGGGAAGCCGAACAGACGCAGCAATTCGCGCGCCTCTTCATCGGTTTTGGCGGTGGTGGTCACGATGATGTCCATCCCCCGCACCTTATCGATCTTGTCATAGCTGATTTCAGGGAACACGATCTGTTCCTTCAACCCCATCGCATAATTGCCGCGGCCATCGAATGAACGGGCATTCAGCCCGCGGAAATCGCGGATACGTGGCATAGCGACAGTCACCAGACGGTCGACAAACTCGTACATACGCTCACGGCGCAAGGTAACCTTGCAACCGATCGGCATGCCTTCGCGCAGCTTGAACTGAGCGATCGACTTCTTGGCAATAGTGATCACCGGCTTCTGGCCAGCAATCAACGCCATTTCTTCAGCTGCGGTCTGAACCTTCTTCTTGTCCTGGCTCGCTTCGCCCACACCCATGTTGAGCGTGATCTTCTGCAGCTTGGGGACTTCGAGACGGTTCTTGTAACCGAACTTTTCGGTCATCGCGGCCACGATTTCGGCGTCATACTTCGCCTTCATCCGCGCCGTGTAGGTTGCATCAGCCATTGATGGTCTCCCCGCTCTTTACAGCAACGCGCACTTTCTTGCCGTCCTTTTCTTCGAACCGGACGCGGGTGGGCTTGCCATCCTTGGGATCAGCCAAAGCGACCTTCGAAATGTGCATCGGTGCCGGGAACCGGTCGATACCACCTTGCGGGTTGGCTTGGCTGGGCTTGCGGTGACGCGCAACGATGTTGATACCGTCAACAACGACCTTGCTGTCCTTGGGCATGACCTGAGCGACCGTACCGGTACGCCCCTTGTCCTTGCCTGACAGCACAACAACGCTGTCACCCTTCTTGATCTTGGCGGACGACATTACAGCACCTCCGGCGCAAGGCTGATGATCTTCATGAACCCGCGCGAACGCAGCTCACGAACCACGGGGCCAAAGATACGGGTGCCGATCGGCTCCTCGTTCTTGTTGACCAGCACCGCAGCATTGGTGTCAAAACGGATGACGGTGCCATCGGGACGGCGCACTTCCTTGCGGGTGCGAACGATCACGGCGCGGTGAACGTCGCCCTTCTTGACCTTGGCACGCGGCTGCGCCTCCTTGATGGAGACGACGATCACGTCGCCGACGCCTGCGGTGCGACGCTTCGACCCGCCCAGTACCTTGATGCACTGGACGCGCTTGGCGCCGCTGTTGTCCGCGACGTCGAGATTGGATTGCATCTGGATCATTGATCCGGTTCCTTCTCACTGGCTTTCCGGGTCGCCCAATCCGACTGGGGCCCGGTAGTTCCGATTACGCTTAATTCAGTTGCCGGCTGCTGCGACGTCGAGATCAGCCTCGACCGCCTGCGTACCGCCTGCGACAACCCGGTCCTTGACGATCCAGGTCTTGGTCTTCGACATCGGGCGAGTCTCTTCAATCCGCACAACGTCGCCGACGGTGTATTCGTTCGTTTCGTCGTGCGCGTGATACTTCTTCGAGCGCCGGATGATCTTCCCATACAGTGGGTGCTTCACCTTGCGTTCGACCTTCACGGTCACGGTCTTATCGGTCTTGTCAGAGGTGACAGTCCCGACGAGGATACGCTTGGGCATTGTCTACTCCTCAAACCTTGGCAGCGGCGGCAGCTGCCGCGCGCTGGTTTTGCAGCGTCTTGATCTGCGCGATGCTGCGACGCACCTTACGGATCCGCGACGGTGCTTCGAGCTGGTTGGTCGCAGCCTGAAACCGCAGATTATACTGTTCGCGCTTGAGCTCGGTGAGCTCGGCAGACAGCTGATCATCGGTCTTGGTGCGAAGGTCCGTGATATCGGCCATTATTCGCCTCCCAGATGGCTGGTGTCGCCGAGACGGGCGACAACCTTGACTTTGATCGGCAGCTTCATCGCTGCACGTTCAAACGCTTCGGCCGCGAGCGGGCCCGCAACGCCATCGAGTTCGAACAGAATACGGCCCGGCTTGACGCGCGCAGCCCAGTATTCGACCGAACCCTTACCTTTACCCTGACGGACTTCGGCAGGCTTCTTGGTCACTGGCACATCGGGGAAGATCCGGATCCAGAGACGGCCCTGACGCTTGATGTGGCGGGTGATCGCACGGCGTGCGGCCTCGATCTGGCGCGCAGTGATCCGCTCAGGCTCAAGAGCCTTGAGGCCGTAGGAACCGAAGTTCAGAGTGGTACCACCCTTCGCTTCGCCCTTGATCCGCCCCTTGAACTGCTTGCGGAACTTGTGCTTTTTTGGTTGCAACATGGTCTGTTACCTCAACGAGCCGGCCGGACGCCGGAAGTCTGTGCTTCCATCATCAGGCGGTCCTGCGCGGTCGGATCATGAGCGAGAATCTCACCCTTGAAGATCCACACCTTGATCCCAATGATCCCGTAGGCGGTCAGCGCCTCGCAATCGGCGTAATCGATGTTCGCACGCAGCGTATGCGCCGGAACGCGGCCCTCGCGATACGATTCCACCCGCGCGATTTCAGCACCGCCAAGACGGCCACCGCAGGTGATCTTGATCCCTTCGGCACCAAGCCGGATGGCCGACTGCATCGCGCGCTTCATCGCCCGGCGGAACGCCACGCGGCGAACCAGCTGATCAGCAATGCCCTGCGCAACGAGCTTGGCATCGATTTCCGGCTTGCGGATTTCGACGATGTTCAGCTTCACTTCGCTCGGCGTCATGGTCGCAAGCTTGGAACGCAGCTTTTCGATGTCTGCGCCCTTCTTGCCGATGATCACACCGGGACGCGCCGCATAGATCGACACGCGGCAAAGCTTGGCCGGACGCTCGATCACCACCTTGGAAACTGCCGCCTGCGGCAGGTTCTTCATGATGTACTTGCGGATCGCGACGTCTTCCTTGAGCAGCTGCGCATAGTCACGCCCTTCGGCGTACCAGCGGCTGTCCCAGGTGCGGTTGATCTGCAGGCGCAGACCGATCGGATTGCTCTTCTGGCCCATCTTACGCCTCTTCTGCTTCGCGAACCACGATCCGCAGCCGTGAGAACGGCTTGAGGATGCGGGTCGACTTGCCGCGACCACGAGTGTGGAACCGCTTCATCGTCACCGACTTGCCAACCGAGGCTTCAGCCACGATCAACGCATCAACATCGAGGTTGTGGTTGTTTTCAGCATTGGCGATTGCGGACGCAAGCACCTTGCTCGCATCGCGTGCCATTGCCCGCTTCGAAAAGGCGAGGATGTTCAATGCATCTTCTGCCTTCTTGCCACGGATCAGGGCAGCAACCAGGTTGAGCTTCTGCGCCGAACCACGGATCGTGGTACCGACGGCCAGCGCCTCGTTGTCGCCCACGCGGCGGGGTGCCTTAGCCTTGCCCATTAGCGCTTGCCCTTCTTGTCGGCAGCGTGGCCCGGGAAGGTGCGCGTCGGCGCAAATTCACCAAGCTTGTGCCCGACCATTTCTTCCGAAACCGAAACCGGGATGAACTTGTGCCCGTTATACACATTGAAGGTGAGCCCAACGAACTGCGGCAGAATCGTCGAGCGGCGCGACCAGGTCTTGATCGGCTTTGTGTTGCTCGCTTCCTGCGCGCCTTCTGCCTTCTTGAGCAGGCTCAGCTCGACAAACGGACCTTTCCAGACGGAACGTGCCATCGTCTTTTACCTCTTCTTCTTCGCGTGACGCGAACGGATGATCATCTTGTCCGTCTGCTTGTTATGGCGCGTACGGGCACCCTTGGTCGGCTTGCCCCATGGTGTCACCGGATGGCGACCGCCAGAGGTCCGGCCTTCACCACCACCGTGCGGGTGATCGACCGGGTTCTTCGCAACACCGCGGGTCAGAGGGCGGACGCCCATCCAACGCTTGCGGCCTGCTTTGGCAAAGTTCTGGTTGGCGTTGTCGGGGTTCGACACCGCGCCCACCGTACCCATGCAATCGGCGCGCAGATAACGCTGCTCACCCGAGTTCAAGCGCACGATGACCATTGCGCGGTCTCGGCCAACGACCTGCACATAAGTACCGGCCGAACGCGCAATCTGACCGCCCTTGGCCGGCTTCATTTCGACGTTGTGACAGATCGTGCCAACCGGCATCTGACCCAACAACATCGCATTGCCCGGCTTGGTGTCGGTCTTTTCACCGGCAACCACCGAATCGCCCACTGCGAGACGCTGCGGCGCAAGAATGTAGGCCTGCTCACCATCTTCGTACTTCACCAGTGCGATGAAGGCGGTACGGTTGGGGTCATATTCCAGACGCTCGACCGTGGCCGGCATGTCCCACTTGCGACGCTTGAAGTCGATGAAGCGGTACTTCTGCTTGTGGCCACCGGCGATCCCGCGCGATGTCACATGGCCCTTGTTATTGCGGCCACCGGTCTTGTGCTTGCCTTCGGTAAGCGCCTTGACCGGCTTGCCCTTCCAGAGGGCCGACTTGTCGACCAGAATCAGACCGCGACGGGCGGGACTGGTCGGTTTATAATTCTTGAGTGCCATTGTTCGTTTCCTGTCCCTTGGCCTCAGATACCGCTGGTGATGTCGATCATTTCACCCTCAGCGAGGGTGACAATGGCCTTCTTCACGTCGGAGCGGGTGTAGGGCTTGCCCTTCCACCGCTTGGTCTTGCCCTTCATGATCAGGGTGTTCACCGCGACGACCTTCTTGTCGTAGATCGC
>JANQTR010000146.1 GCA_030731635.1 Erythrobacter sp.
GCCGGTCGCAACAGCACCCAGCCCACCGATCACCGAAAACAGCAGGCCCGATCCGAAACGCTTGAGGAAGTGGCTGTTGACGTCGCCTTCAAGGCCGGTGGTTCCATCGAACCCAACCGCAGGCGAAGCGAGGTTGACCGAAGCACCATCGGGCCGGATCAGCCGGGTCCAGATCACGTAAGCGCGTTTTTGCCCTTGCTCCACACCCGCCTGATATTGACCAATCAGCCGCGAAGACCGCGGGACAAGGATGCGCTTGCCATCAAAGCTGCGCACATCCTGGCTCACCACCGCGCGCACGTAACCCGGCACATCGGTGTTGATCGCGGTTTCAAGGATCGCGGGGATCAGCGTGCCCTCGGTCACCGTGGTCGATGGGTTGGTCATCGGCCGCGCCTGCGCTGGCGCTCCGCCAACTCCGCCAACCCGGCTGGCAAAGCCCGCTGCGCCGCCCGTCCCGGCAACGCCGCTTGCCGCAGTACCCGCAGGCGGCACGCCAAGCGGCACTTCGGCAAGGCGCGCGCCTCGGGCTGAACTGGAATCGAAGATCAGCTGCGGGCTGGCATAGGGATTGATCGCCGCCCCCTGCTGAAGCGCGGGATTATTGGCGAATACCGGTGCGGGTGCGGGATCGGGTTGCGGGACTGCGGGTGCGGCGCCCGGCGCTTGCGCGGGATCGCCCACCGGCTGCACCGGCGCTGCGACCTGCGGCGGGACCACTGCCGGATTGCCCACGCCTTCAGGATCAGCGGTGCGCGCAGCGTTCATCGCCCAGAACGTTACTGCACCAAGCAAGCTGATCACAGCCACCCCGGCTGCCAGGCCAAGCCCGTCACCCTTGGCCTTGCGGTCGGTCACCGCCGGGAACGCAGCACGGCTGGCCAGATCGATGATCTCGGCCGATTCACGCTCACGCGGATCGCCGCCTTCGCTGGTTCCACCATCGCCCTTTTTGGGCGGCAAACGCATGGCCAGACGCATCAGTTGGTCTCCTTGGCAGGCTTGGGCAGGCTGAGCCCGGCGCTCCGGGCTTTTGGTTTGACCGGGCCGGTGTTGGTCAACGTTGCGATGTCGCGGCCTGATCGCAGGATGATCTGCGGCGGCACCCCTTCGACCACCACCGTTTCCCCGCGCACAGTGAAATTGACCGGGCCTTCATCGCCGTCGGCATTGGTGATGAGGATCGCCGGGATGGCGATGCCTTGCGGCCAGCTGAGGAACACCGCATCGCCATCATCATAGGCGCGGCTGGGAAGCAATGCTGCCGTGCCCGCAGTGGCCCATTCGAAGTTCAGACTGGCCGGATCGACCACGGCAAACCGATCACTGTCAGCCGCCAGATCGCCCGGATTGGCCGCCGCGCGCAAGGCCTCCGCCTCAGCCTCGGCAACCAGCGCAAGCCGCGCTTCTTCTTCGGCTTTTTCCAGTTCGGGATAACGGAATTGCAGCACATACAGCGGCGCATTGCGGGGGGACGCAACCAGATCGAACAAATAGGTGCGCCTATCAGTCACCACCGTCATATTGGTGCGTGCGGCAGGTTCCAAAGGCTTCACGAACAGGATCGTCTGCGCCTTGTTGGGCTGCACCTGCCATGCGGCCGAATCGCCGATGGCGACATTTTCGATCATTTCGTCAGGGGCGAATTTGATGGTGGTCTGCACCTTCACCTTGCCATCGATGCGCACCACGGCCGCTTCATTGAAGACAAGCGTTTGCAGGCGGCTATCCTGCGCCACCAAGGGCGCAGCGATCGACAGGGCGAGCGCGGCGAGCAGCACGGCGCGGGTCATTGATAGGTCTCCGTAGGCGGGGTCACAGTCGGCTTGGCGACAGGGCTGCTGCTGACCGAACGAAAGCGATTACCGATGCCGCGGGTGCGCGACGTGGCGGGATTGAGCGGTGCCACCTGCGCGCCGCTATCACTGGTGGCATAGACGCGTGTTTCACGTGAAACAGTGCCCGCTGGCCCTGCGTCATTGGCAGCAAGCGCGGGCAAGGCGGGGGCTAGATCGACCCTGCGCGAGGCAAGGCCGGGGCTAGCCGGGGCGACATTCATGTTGCGCGCTGCCGTGCCAACCGGCGCGGCTACAGGCGCAGTGCGCGGGCCATCATTGCTGCGGTCGCGATCCTTGCCGGGGACCAGCCCGAACACCTGCCAGCCTGACACCATCGTGGCCGCGACCTTCAGAGCCATGAACATCAGCGCCATATGCACCGCGCCGACGAGGAAGAACGCCATCGCCGCCTGCTGATCGATCTGCCCCGGCACCGCCACCAGCGCGGCCAGAATCGGCACCGCGAGTTCAAGCATGATCGACCCGCCCAGCACCGCGAATAGAGGAGCAAGCGCCAGCATCACCAGACCTTTGAGCCAGCCTGTGAACAATCCGCGCGTGCCATCGAACAGCGCCAGCACCACGAAAATCGGCCCCACTGCCAGCAACAGCGCCAGCGCAATCCGCGCCGCCACCAGCAGGCCGACCGTGCCAAGCAACAGCAACATCGCCCCGAACCACATCATCCCCGGCGGTGAAAACGCGCTGATATCAGTGGTCGGCCCGCTTGCCTGCTGGACTGCGAGGAACACCACGTCGAGTTTCTGCGCAAACACCGCCGTGGCGCTTTCGCCGCGCGTGCCGGTTAGGATGCCCGCGATCTGATCCGGCCCGCCGATGAAGATATTGTAGAAGATCGTCGAAAACGCCACAAAACTGGTGGCAAAGGTCAGCACCAGCCCCAGCGTCATCATCTTGGGCAGCAGCGCACGCACCGACAGGTTCGCGCGGCCCAGCATCAGCGAAATGCCGAAAAATCCGACATAAAGACCAAGCAGCAGCGTCAGCGCGAAGGCCAATTGCCCTTCGGTGCCGAACAAGCGGTTGAAGGCCTGTTCGCTGACACCGCTGGCGATGCAGTCCACCGCCGTGAGGGCCGAGGAGACCCCGGTGCCCATGGCTTGCGCGGCAAGATCGCACGCGGTGCTCATTCGGCTGCCTGCCAGATCGGCTGACCATCTTGGTCCACTTCGCCGTCCGGCCAATCCCGTCCGGTCAGCGCGGGATACCAGGCGGAGGGTTCATCCCCCACCGCTTCGCGCAGCAGATCGAGCCTGCGCACCGCGCTTTCGCGGCCTGAGAGGATGGTCAGCACTTCGGGCGCGCCGGAGAGGTCCAATCGCACCACAACGCTCGCATCGGGCTGGCGTACGAGGAAGCAGCGGCTGTGCGCAGGCAGGCTGCGGATCAGCGCGAATTCATGGCTCGTCAGGCCAAACCCGTCGCAGTAATCTTCGGGCCGGGCACGGCTGTTGGGCATGAACACCATCGTCGCAGTCTGTTCGACCAGCGCAGTCGAAATCCGGCTGTCGAGCGCATCGCGCGCCGATTGCGTGGCAAACCCGACCAGCGCGTTGCGTTTGCGCAGCGTTTTGAGCCAATCGCGAATCCGTGCGGCAAACACCTCGTCATCCAGCGCTTTCCAGCCTTCATCGAT
>JANQTR010000147.1 GCA_030731635.1 Erythrobacter sp.
GCGGGCAGACGGTCGAAGTGCTCAACACCGATGCCGAAGGGCGGCTGGTGCTGTGTGACGCGCTGCACTGGGCGCAGGAACAGTATGACGCGGCGCGGATCGTCGATCTGGCGACCCTGACCGGGGCGATGATTATCTCGCTCGGCAATGAATATGGCGGGATGTTCGCCAATGACGATACGCTGGCCGGTCAGCTTGATGCGGCAGGCAAAGCCAGCGGTGACAAGCTGTGGCGGATGCCGCTGGGCGCAAACTACGACAAGCTGATCGATTCGCCGATTGCCGACATCAAGAACGTCGGCCCGCGCGAGGCCGGATCGATCACCGCAGCGCAGTTCCTGCAGCGGTTCATCAAGAATGGCACCCCCTGGGCGCATTTGGACATCGCCGGGATGGTGTGGTCGAACAAGCCCGGCCACACGTGGGACAAGGGCGCAACCGGATATGGCGCGCGCTTGCTGGATCAGTTCGTGCGGGATGTGGCGGAAAAATAAGCACCGGCTTCGCTCATGCTGAGCTTGTCGAAGCATCAACGGACAGCACAAATGTCCTTCGACAGGCACAGGACGAGCGAAGGGTGGCGTGTCGGGGCGGGAGATTCCACCATTCCCAAAATGCGTAAGAAATCCGACCTGCCAACGAAAACCTGCCTCGCCTGCGGGCTACCCTTCACGTGGCGCAAGAAGTGGGAGCGTGATTGGGACAATGTGAAGTATTGTTCCGATCGCTGCCGGAGGGGGAAGGCCCCCGTCCTCAAGTAGCGCAGCGGTAGGACGGACAAAGACTCGTGAAACTCGATTTCTGGCAATATACCCATGACCCCCTCGAAAAGGTCGCCGCGCTGATTGCCAAGCGTGTGCTAGCCGATGATGAGCGCCTGCTGGTGGTATCCGACGATCCCGAACAGCGCACCGCGATCGCTCGCGAATTGTGGCAGGCGGGGCCAGAGACCTTTCTTGCCAATGGCGAAGCAGGTGCACCGGGGGCAGAACACCAGCCGATCCTGCTTTCGGCTGATTGCGTCGCACCCAACGGCGCGACCCACCTGATCCTGGCCGACGGGGTGTTCCGCGATGCGCCCGGTTTTGCCCGCACCTTCCTGCTGTTCCCGCCCGCCGCCGCCCCTGCGGCCCGTGAAGCATGGCGTGCGCAGGATGGTCGCGCAGATGTGACCCGCGCCTATTTCGCGCAGGAAGACGGGCGCTGGGTCAAAAAAGGCTGACCCCTTGCGTCGCTTCGGGCGATCGGTGATGATCGGCCCATTCCTGTGATTGGGGGGCAGATATATGCGTAAGACAGCTTTGATTCTGGCAGGCGGCGCGGCGGTGATGCTGGCCGCTTGCGGTTCAGAAACCTCGGGCGAATTCACAACCGACGATGGCAAGAACGCAGAATACACCATCGACAAGGACAGCGGCGAAACCAGCATGACGATCAAGGGCGAGGATGGTGAAGCCACCTTGCGTTCCGGTGCCGACGTGCCGGTCAGCCTGCCCGATGGGTTCAGCCTTTTCCCCGGCTCCAAGGTGGTGTCCAACACCGTCGTCAACCAACCCGATGGGCAGGGTACGATGGTAACATTCGAAGCTGACGCGCCGGCCGATAAGGTGGTGACCCATTACAAGGATCAGGCGAAAGCCGCCGGGTTCGACATCCAGCTCGAAATGACCACCAACGGCACGCAGATGATCGGCGGTGAACGCAAGGGCGATGGGGCCAGCCTGTCGGTCACGGCCACCACCAACGAAAGTGATGGCACCACCGGCCAGATCATCATCGGCACCAAAAAGAGCGGCTAAGCGGCGACGGGTCTAAGGGGCTTGAAAGCGCGCGCCCGCGCGGCTAGTTGCGCGGCGCTCTTTCCCTGTCCGGCCAAGCCGGGCGGGCCTTACCCCGTGCAGCACCCCGCTGCCTTTCAAGGACACTGATACCATGGCGGTTACCCGCACCTTTTCGATCATCAAGCCTGATGCCACCCGCCGCAACCTGACCGGTGCGGTCACCAAGATGCTGGAAGACGCCGGCCTGCGCGTCGTCGCGTCAAAGCGCATCCACATGACCCGCGAACAGGCCGAAGGCTTCTACGGCGTGCACCGCGAACGTCCGTTCTTCGGTGAACTGGTTGATTTCATGATGAGCGAGCCGGTTGTCGTTCAGGTGCTCGAAGGCGAAGACGCCGTCACCCGCAACCGCGACATCATGGGCGCGACCAACCCGGCAGACGCTGCGCCGGGCACGATCCGCAAGGAACTGGCGCTGTCGATCGGTGAAAACACTGTCCACGGTTCGGACAGCGAAGAGAATGCTGCGATCGAAATCGCGTTCTTTTTCGACGCAGCCGAAATCGTCGGCTGATTTTTCAGTCCGGATGAAATGCAAAGGGCCGTCTCGCGAGGGGGCGGCCCTTTTTACTGACCTCTCGTCCGTTCGTGTCGAGCGTAGTCGAGACATACGGCAAGGCCTCTCGACTTCGCTCGAGGCGAGCGGGGTTGGTTGTTAACCAGCCCCCGCAAAGCGCGCCAATTGCTCCGAATGCGCGCGGTGCAGGCCGCTGGCGCTCGCCGCCATCAGTTTGCGCATCGCGGCGAGCGCCTGCGGGGTCAGCGCAAGGCCAAGATCGGCATAGCAACGCCGGATCGCGGCCTCCCAATCGGCGTTGAGGTCATCAAAGGTCAGCCGCGCCATCGGCCCCTGCCAGCCCCCCAGCGCAAGCGCCATTCGTTCCTCGCGCAGAGCAATCTTGCGGCGCCAGCGTGCTTCGATGGCGGCAAGATCGCAGGTGTCCGATTGCATCGCCATCTGGTTGGCGGCGAGGGACACGGCACTGCGCAGCACCGCTTCAGGCTCGCGCTGGGCGATCACCAGCCGGGCATCGGGGAACAGGGCGAGTAGCGTTTCGAGATCCTCGGCAAAAGCGGGAACTTTCAGCACGCGCGGCTTGGCGGCCAGCCCGCGCGTTGCGCCGTCGGTGCGCAGGGTGCGGGCAAACTCGCGGTAAATCGGCGCGGGATCGCGCGCCTCGCTGAAGGTGGAGTAGGCCGGGATGTGCCACTGCGATTCGTAAATTGAATGGTGCAGCGCGGCGGATATCCACGCCAGCTCCTCCTCGACACCGCTTGGCTTCATGGGGTGGATCGACTGCATCCACGGGTTGAGCGCGCCGAGCATGGTGAGTTCCAGTCCCGCCTTGAAGCGGTTCAAGCCGAGCCGGGCCCCCATACGTGCGGGCACCGGATGATAGGCGTCGCAATAACGGGTGTGCGAAAATGCCGGATCGGCGGCCAGCAGGGTGTGGATGCGCGTCGTCCCGCTGCGCATATGGCCGATGACGATGATCGGCGCAGGCAGGGGGGTGGCGATAAGATTGGGCCGTTCTGTCCAGAGCGCGCCGAAGGCCAGCCGGTTCTTCACCACCCGCGACAATTGCCCCCAGGCCATCGCCCGGCCGAGCGGCGGTTGCAGGCCATAAGATAAGAGGGTTTCAGC
>JANQTR010000148.1:0-1523 GCA_030731635.1 Erythrobacter sp.
CTTGAAGACGACGTGATCGCGCAGACCGTGCTCGAACGCTTCAACGGCGCGCGCGCGTTCTATTCGACGCTGATCAAGCGCGGCGAAGACGTGCTGGCCGAAGTGCAATCAAGCTGGTGCTGCATCGACGCCGAAACCCTGCGCCCGGCGCGCATTGGCGAACACCTGCGCGAGTTTTTCTTCCCCACCGCCAGCGAATAGACGTCGCAGCACAGGCGGGGGCCGATTGCCCCGGCCTAGCCGAACACCCGCCGGCCAAATGTGACCCGATCAGACATCGCCATGGTGGTGAGCTGCGCGTTGACGCGGATGCAGCTTGGCATCACGCTGGCATCGGTGACCAGCACGTTGGTGGTGCCATGCACCCGCTGGTCCAGATCGACCACACCCTTGGCCGGGTCGGCATTGATCGCGTTTCCGCCATGTGGATGGCTGGATGAAAGCACGACATCGTCAGGCTCGCTGATGTGATCGCGGAAGAACTGGTCGATGGCGGCCTCACTCATCCCGGCCGAAAGGGTGTCGCCCTGCAGCAGCGCCGGATAAACCTCTTGCGCGCCGCCGGCAAAATGCACTTTGGTGAGCAGCGCCAACGCCCGGCGCAGCACTTCAAGATCGGCCTCCTGAAGCTTGAAGCTGAGCTTGCCCCCCTTGACCGTGCCGCGCCGGTCAGCAGGGAACAGCACGCCTGCCGACGCCAGCCGGTTGTAATTCAGCATCCGCCGGAAATGTTCATCGAACCAGCCCGGCACCAGTGTCGCCATGCTCATCGGGGGCTGGAAATGGCTTTCGATCAGGAAATCGCCGCGATCGATGAAGGTCGCCATCTGATCCTCATCCCAGGCCCGCACCGGATCGCTCATCAAGGCGGGGACAGGGCAGGCGATATTAAGCGATATGTCCTTGCCGGTTCCCGCGATCCCGCTGGCCGACAGGATGTTGCTGGAAGCGATGGTGCCAGCGGCGACCACCACGCCCTTGGTGACGGAAATTCGCTTGCCGCGCCCATCGGGCAGCAGGATCTGCACGGATGTCGCAACGCGCCTGCCGTCGGCAGCGCGCAGCCCCCAGCCGATATCGAGCACCTGCGCATGGGCGAGAATCCGCGCCTTGCGCGGCGCGGCAAGGGTAGCATGATGCAGAAAGCTCTCCGGCATCGCGCGCTTTCGGCCATAGGGGCAGCCGGTGTTGCAGTACCCGCAGGAAATGCAGCGATTGTCTTCGTGTTTCGCGCCCCAGTTCTTGCGGAACCAGCCGGAAATAGCCCGCTGATCGAGCGGATCGGCGGAGCCTACGCGATAGGCCTGCCAACCGGCCAGCATCCGGGTGCCATTGCTTTGCCCCAGCCGCCGGTCGATTTCGTGAATGCCCAGCCGATCCTCGATCCGTTCGTAAGCGGCATTGAGCACGTCGCCTGCAATGCCCGCGCCCAGATGCTGCCAGGTCGCCAGCACATCATTGGCATCAGGATGGGTTTCCCCCTCACCAGCCAGCCGCAGGCAGATGCCGTTGTTGATCACGGT
>JANQTR010000148.1:1623-3483 GCA_030731635.1 Erythrobacter sp.
ACCGATGGGGGCAGATCATTATTGGGGTATTCAGCGATTCCCGGATCATCGGGTGTGCCCGCGCGGGTGCGGTGCCGCGGCAGGCTAAATCCGATTGCGGCGAAGACCGGGTTGGTGCGGTTAGCGTCTTCCTGAGCAGCCTGGTCGGCGTCAGGCGCTGTGGCATCAAGCCAATGGCCATAATAGCCTGCATAAACAATGCCGCGAATCCGGGCCATGTCCTGAAACAGATCCACCCGGCTGTTCTTCAATCGCCGTTCGATCCGCCAGATGCGAAAGCTGCGCGGGGCAAAGTGCCACACCGGCCCGCCCAGCACCACCCATGCGGCGAGCACCGAGATGCCGGTTTCGAACGGGGTGCGTCCTTCGATATTGCCGAACATGGTTTGCAGATTGTCGACCACCTGCTGCGGGGTGATCGCCATGTCGCTCGGCGGGGCGAACATGGTTTCGGCCATCCTGCGCCAGATCGCGGCTATGAACGGATTGAATGGCTTGCTCTGCATAATGTGATGTGCCCCCTGAAACCGCCTGCTATCCTGACACAGTGACAAGCGATTGTAACCTTGCGCCGATTATGACCCGACCAAGCGAGGTGCGCCGGGCGCGAAACACAATTGCCACATGGCGCGACCGTTCTATACGCAACCACATGCCCCCGTCCTGCGTATTGCATTAAGATGACCCAGCATGTCTCCCTTCCGGCCCGCACCTATCAGGGTGTGATCGGTCTTGCGCTAGCGCTCGGAATCGCTGGGGGTTGGCTCGGCATTCACGCCTACGGCATGTTCGTGTTTGAGCTGACGTGGACCAATTGGCCTTTTGCGCTGATGCTCGCAGTGGTGCAGTGCTGGCTTTCGGTCGGCGTGTTCATCGTCTGCCATGATGCGATGCATGGCAGCCTGATGCCGGGCAAGCCCCGCGTGAACGGCGCAATCGGGGCAGTGCTGCTGGCGCTGTATGCAGGCTTTGCCTGGAAGCAGCTGCGGGATGCGCATTTTTCCCATCACAAACTGGCCGGGCGCGCAGGCGACCCTGATTTTGACGAACATAACCCGGACAATTTCCGCCGCTGGTATGCAACGTTTTTCCGGCGCTATTTCGGCTGGCGTTCGATCCTGTTCGTACACACCGTGGTGGGCATTTACTGGCTGGTGCTGGATATTCCCATGATCCAGATCGTGATGCTTTACGGGCTGCCTGCGCTGGGATCATCGCTGCAATTGTTCTACTTTGGCACCTATCGCCCGCATAGCCACCGCCAAGGCCAGCCGTTTGCGGACCGCCACAATGCACGCAGCAATGATTTTGGCACGTTCACCAGTCTCGTCACCTGCTTTCATTTCGGCTATCATCTTGAACATCATCACCGGCCGGATGTGCCGTGGTGGGGCTTGCCAGCAGCGAAACGGGCTGGGGTGAGCAAGAGCGAATTGACTGCAAAGGTGCCTGCATGAGCTGGCTCGAAATTATCCTCACCGTCTTGTCCTCGTTGATCGGGATGGAGATTTTTGCGTGGGTCGCGCACAAGTACATCATGCATGGCTGGGGCTGGGGCTGGCACCGCGATCATCACGAACCGCATGATAATGTGCTGGAAAAGAACGATCTTTTTGCAGTGGTGTTCGGCACCATCAATGCCGCGATGTATATTTATGGGTCGCTCTACTGGGACTGGCTGTGGTGGTTCGCGGTGGGGATCACATTGTACGGCGTGATCTACACGCTGGTGCATGACGGGTTGGTGCACCAACGCTATTGGCGCTGGGTGCCGCGCAAAGGCTACGCCAAGCGGTTGGTGCAGGCGCACAAGCTGCACCATGCGACCATCGGCAAGGAAGGCGGGGTCAGCTTCGGCTT
>JANQTR010000149.1 GCA_030731635.1 Erythrobacter sp.
GTGCGGTCAGACCGCAGTGTCAGCCCGGCCTGCTGGATCACAACGCCGCCCGACAGGATCACGCGGTTTTCCCGGTCATCCAGTTCAATCCGTTGCGCATCGAAGTCCACCGGGGCGTTGGAATTGTGCGCACCGATGCCTTGTGCGTGCAACGTCATCCCGCCCGCCAATGCGGCGGTCAGGGCAAAGCCGCCCGCGCTCCAGATGATCGCCAGACGGCGCAAGTTGCGGCGGCGCGGCGGTGTGTGGGTCATTGCGGTATCCTCAGCTTGCCCGGAACCATGGTCAGGTGCGCATTGCCTTCCAGCGTCAGCGTGCGCGCGGCCAGATCGGCGCGGATTGATCGGGCGGAAAACGTGCCGGATGGAATTTCGCCCGATACCCCACCATCGCCGCGCATGGTGCGCGCCCTGAGATCGACCGAAACCCCTTTTGCGGTCATCGCATACCCATCGCTGGCGATCAGCTGCAACGCGCCATCGACGGTGACCGTCTCGGCGGCGATGTCATAGGTGCCGCCTTCGGCGCTGAGGCGCGCGGGGCCATCATTGAGCAGCAATTGCGCCACCAGATCGCGCAGCCGCACCAGCCCTTCGATGCTGGACTGCTGCACCGCATCGCCTGCCATCACCGAAAACGGACGGCCCGTGTCATCGCGCCCGCGGTACATGGCATTATCGACGCTGAGCCGTTCATCGATCTGGGCCACCTTGTTGCGATCAAGCAGGAAGCTGACCTCGCCCCGCGGGCTGAGCGGCGTGATGATCATCAGTGCAGCGATCACCCCGACCCCCATCGGCAGCGCACGGGCGAGAAAGCCGACCAGCCGATCATGCGATCCGCCGGGCGCGGCAAAATGCTGGCGACGGCCGCGCAGTTCGCGCGCCCCAGCGGTTTCCTTGGCGGTGTGATCGATCAGGGTGTGGGGGGCGGCCATGCGTGCGCCGTTACATGTGGCTGAAGATATCGCTTTCCGCCCAGCCCGCGACATCAAGCAACGCACGGGTGGGGAGGAAATCGAAACACGCCTGCGCCATTTCGGTGCGCCCTTCGCGCTCCAGCCGCTTGGTCAGCTCATCGCGCAAGCGGTGCAGGTAACGCACATCGGATGCGGCGTAATCGCGCTGCGGCTCTGACAAGACCGGGCCGCCCCAATCGCTGGACTGTTGCTGTTTCGAGATATTCTCGCCCAGCAATTCTTCGACCAGGTTTTTCAGGCCGTGGCGATCGGTATAGGTGCGCACCAGTTTGCTGGCGATCTTGGTGCAGAACACCGGCCCGGCCATCACGCCGAGGTAGTGGTGGATTGCCGCCAGATCAAACCGGCCGAAATGGTAGATTTTCACCCGCGCCGGATCGCCCAGCACCGCCTTCAGATTCGGCGCGTCATAGGCGCTGCCAGGGTTGAAGCGCACCAGATGTTCGTCACCCGACCCATCGGAGATTTGCACCACGCACAAACGGTCGCGGGTGGTGATCAGGCCCATCGTCTCGGTATCGACAGCTAGGGCGCTGGTCCCTGCCAGCACGCCGGGGGGAAGGTCTTCTTCGTGGAAATGTACAGCCATGGTCTCGCCCTACGCGGATTGGGGAAAGAGGGGAAGTGCAGAGTAGCGTCGGCGAGACGCTGCATCTAAACCATTCGTGTCGAGCGCAGTCGAGACACCTGTGCCAAGGCCTCGCGACTGCGCTCAAGGCGAACGGAGCTTCGATTTGTCCGAAACTATCCCCGAAAGCTGGCGAGCCGCGCTCGACCCGGCACTGGCGACGCCAGAGGCACGCAAGCTGGGCGGCTGGCTCTCGGCGGAAGAGGCTGCGGGCAAGCAGGTGTTTCCGCCGCGCGGGACGCGGCTGGCCGCGCTGGCGTTGACCCCGCTGGAGGACGTGCGCTGCGTCATCCTTGGCCAAGACCCCTATCACGGCCCGGGGCAAGCGCATGGGCTGGCCTTTTCGGTGCAAGCGGGCGTGCGGGTGCCGCCGTCGCTGGTCAACATCTACAAGGAGCTGGAGGCTGATCTCGGCCTGCCGCGTGCGCAGACGGGCGATCTCTCCCCTTGGGCGCGGCAGGGCGTGCTGCTGCTCAACAACACGCTGACGGTAGAGGCGGGGCTGGCGGGCAGCCATGCGGGGCGCGGATGGGATGCGGTGACCGACGCCTGCGTGGCGGCGGTGGCCGAACGCGATACGCCGACGGTGTTCATCCTGTGGGGCAGCCATGCGAAAAAGAAGGCGAGCCGCGTCGCCGCGCTCACCCGCAACGCTGCGCATCTGGTGCTGACATCGGCGCACCCCAGCCCGCTATCGGCCCATAACGGCTTTTTCGGATCGCGCCCGTTCAGCCAGACCAATGCCTTTCTGGAAAGCGCCGGGCGCGGGGCGATTGATTGGAGAATCTGATGGCTGACGATGTGATCCTGCTCGACGTGGCTGATGGCATTGCCACCGTCACCCTCAACCGCGTGGCTGCGATGAACGCGCTGA
Source organism: Erythrobacter sp. (assembly GCA_030731635.1). GTDB lineage: Bacteria > Pseudomonadota > Alphaproteobacteria > Sphingomonadales > Sphingomonadaceae > Erythrobacter. Next base: position 2,482 of record JANQTR010000149.1, read on the forward strand.
ACCGCGCCATGCGTGCGCGGCTGGCGGAAGTCATGCGCGCGGTCGATGGCGACGACGCGGTGCGCGCAGTGATCCTGACCGGGGCGGGGGAGCGGGCGTTTACCGCGGGCCTCGATCTCAAGGAACTGGGCAGCGAAGCGGGCGCCTTGGGCAGCGCCAATGCAACCGACCCGGCCGACAATCCGGTCAAAGCGATCGAGCTGTGCCGCAAGCCGGTGATCGGCGCGATCAATGGGGTCGCAATCACCGGTGGGTTCGAAGTTGCCCTCGCCTGCGATGTGCTGATCGCCAGCACCAATGCCCGCTTTGCCGATACCCACGCGCGGGTCGGGATTGTGCCAGGCTGGGGCCTGTCGCAAAAACTCAGCCGGATGATCGGGATCAGCCGCGCAAAGGAATTGGCGTTTACCGGCAACTTTCTGGATGCCGCCACGGCCCACGCATGGGGCCTCGTCAACCATGTGACTGCGCCCGGCGACCTGTTGCCGCTGGCACGCAAGCTGGCGGGCGATATGGCCGGGATCGATCCGGCGTTTCTGGCCAGCTACAAACGCCTGATCGACGATGGCTTCGCTTTGAGCTTCACCGAAGGCATGGCCGTGGAAGCCCAGCGATCAAGCGCCGCCAACAGCGCGGTCGCCCCCGAACAGGTCGAAGCCCGCCGCGCCGCTGTACAGCAACGCGGAAGGGGGCAGGGCTAGCGGCAGGTTGTAGGGCACGGACCATTGCGCCCGAATGGCGGGGAGTGGGTGGAGAGTTGTCATACAGCACGCCAGCTTGAAGGAACGCTGGACGCTGCATCTCGACCGCCCCCGACGGCTTCAGGCCGATCCCTTTTCTGAACAGCGACCGGGGTAGATCCTCACGGGCCCACACGCTCAAAGGTGGCCGTGCCGCGCCCGCCGTGGAGCCGTTTGATCGTGCCATCCTCACCCCGGACGACGCGCATGCGAAATCCGCTGAGCGCCACCCA
>JANQTR010000150.1:0-9456 GCA_030731635.1 Erythrobacter sp.
CACCAATGGTTCAAGGCCGCAGACCCGCCCGCGCCCATGGAAATCGCGAGGATTGCGGTAAAACCCAGCACCGGATGGATGTGGCCGGGCGCGGCCAGCACGCCGCAGATCGCGGTGAAGATCACCAGCGTCATGACCCGCGGTTTGGTCAGCGTGAAGAAATCACGCCATTCCGCCGGCAGCATCGCAGCAGGTGCAGCGGTGCCCGTGGGGATCGTCTGTGGCGTGGCAGTGTCCATAATCTTTACGGTCTCATTGGCGAAGAGCGCGGCATTGCCGCCGCGCCCTCCCCTTGGTTCTTTGCGGTCAGTGCAGCGAGAAATGCAATCCCGCTGCCTGCCCGTGATCAGGCCGTCGCGGGACGGTGATCGTGGTAGTCATGCGCGTCGGTGATCACCGGCAGGGTTTCAAACTGGTGATACGGCGGCGGGCTCGGCAGGGTCCACTCAAGCGTCGTTGCGCCTTCGCCCCACGGATTGGCCCCAGCCTTGCGTCCTGCCACCAGCGCATAGCCGATGTTGACGAAGAAGAAGACCATCGATCCGGCCATGATGTAATAGCCATAGGTGCTGACTTCGTGCCAGAACTGGAACGCCTGCGGATAATCGGGATAGCGACGCGGCATCCCCTGCATCCCGAGGAAATGCTGCGGGAAGAAGATCACGTTCACGCCGACAAAGAACGTCCAGAAATGCAGGTGACTCAGAAACTCCGAGTGCATCCGGCCGCTCATCTTCGGGAACCAGTAGTAGAAGCCCGCGAACAGCGAGAACACAGCGCCCATCGACAGCACGTAGTGGAAGTGTGCCACCACATAGTAGGTGTCATGCAGGTTATCGTCGATCCCGCCATTGGCCAGCACCACACCGGTCACACCGCCAACGGTGAACAGAAAGATGAAGCCCATTGCCCACACCATCGGGGATTTGAAGCTGATGCTGCCGCCCCACATAGTTGCGATCCAGCTGAAGATCTTCACACCCGTTGGCACCGCGATCACCATTGTGGCTGCGGTGAAATACATCTTGGTGTTCACGTCGAGACCCACGGTATACATGTGGTGCGCCCAGACGATGAAGCCGACCACGCCAATGGCAACCATCGCATATGCCATACCAAGATAGCCGAACACCGGCTTCTTCGAGAATGTCGCCACGATCTGGCTGATCATGCCGAAGCCGGGCAGGATCATGATGTAGACTTCCGGGTGGCCAAAGAACCAGAACAGGTGCTGATACAACACCGGATCACCGCCGCCGGCCGGATCAAAGAAGGTCGTGCCGAAGTTGCGATCGGTCAGCAGCATGGTGATTGCCGCAGCCAGCACAGGCAGCGCCAGCAGCAGAAGGAAGGCGGTGACCAGCACCGACCACACGAACAGCGGCATTTTGTGCAGGGTCATCCCTGGCGCACGCATGTTGAAGATGGTGGTGATGAAGTTGGTCGCACCCAAGATCGAACCTGCGCCCGCCAAGTGCAGCGAAAAAATCGCGAAGTCGACCGCCGGACCGACCGAGCCACTTGTGGAAAGCGGAGCATAGACCGTCCAGCCGGTGCCCGCGCCGGGGCCGGAACCACCGGGGACGAACAGGGAAAACAGCAGACTGAAGAAGCCAGCCACGGTCAGCCAGAACGACACGTTGTTCATGCGCGGAAATGCCATGTCCGGCGCACCAATCATCAGCGGCACGAACCAGTTGCCGAAACCGCCGATCATCGCGGGCATCACCATGAAAAACACCATGATCAACCCGTGCGCGGTGATGAACACGTTCCACATGTGCAGAGCGGTATTGATATCATCAGCGCCGCCCATCAACTGCGCCCACCATCCCAGATACTGGATGCCGGGCTCTGCCAGTTCGACCCGCATGATGCCCGAAATCGCACCGCCCACGATCCCCGCGATGATCGCGAAGATCAGGTACATCGTGCCGATGTCCTTGTGATTGGTCGACATGAACCAGCGGGCGAAAAAGCCCGGCTTATGGTCGGCATGATCATGCGCGTCATGCGCGTCATGGATGTCGAAGCCTTCTGCGGTGGTTGCCATCTTCAGATACTCTCGGATGTTATGCGTTCAAATGTCTTTAGCGAGCGGTCAGCGCGGCGACCTGATCGGCCGCGGGTGCTGCTTCTTCAGCGCCCGGCATCGTGCCGCCCTGCGATTTCACCCATTCGGCAAACTCGGCAGGTGGCAGCGCTTCGACCGCGATCGGCATATAGCCGTGGCGCGCACCGCACAGTTCGGAACACTGACCATAATACAGGCCCGGTTCGTTGATGGTCAGCAGCTTTTCATTCAGCCGGCCCGGCACTGCATCCATCTTGAACCACAATGACGGCACCGCAAAGGCGTGGATCACGTCGGTTGCCGTGGTCTGGATCCGCAACGGCACGCCTGCGGGAACAACCATACGGTTATCCACCGCCAACTGCCCAGGTTCACCGCGCTTCAGCGCTTCTTCAGGCGAAAGCATGTTCGAGATCACCTCGATCTCGCCATGATCGGGATAGGTATAACCCCAATACCACTGATACCCGGTCGCCTTGATCGTCACCGCATCTTCGGGCGGCGTTTCATATTGCCGCGCCAGCAGCGTGATCGAAGGCACCGCGATCACCACCAGAATGATCACCGGAACAATCGTCCAGATCACTTCGATCATGGTGTTGTGGGTGGTCTTGGACGCCACCGGATTGCGGGTGCGGTTAAAACGCATCACCACATATAGCAGCAGGCCCAGCACCAGCAGGCTGATCGCGGTGATTACCGGCATCAGGATGTCATTATGCATCCACAGCGCGTACTTGCCGTTGTCAGAATACTGATCCTGGAAGGTAAGGCTCTTCATCGGATCATCCTGAAACGATGTCGGCATACCCTTGCCCTTGGTCGGGGCCATCGGGGTGTAAGAACCGCCCGTCGCGTTCGCAGCGTCGGTCACGGATTCAACCATAGCCGCATCGGGCGCGGCGACCTGTGCCGCAGCGGTTTCCACTGCCGCAGGCGCATCCTGCGCGGTCGCGGTGATCGGCGCCAACAGCGCCAACCCAGCGGCCAGTGCCGCAAGAGTAGCCAATTTCATACGGGTATGCATCTGACCCATCATCTGTGCCCAAGTGTTACTAGGTTTTGATCCCATACTGCAGTTCAGCGCGTCTCGAAACGAGGCACCAAAAAACAGCGTTCCGCTGACTCCTATGCCAGCTTCGTCCTCGCCCTTAGCCCCGCTTGCCGAGGGCCTCAAGCGCTTCTAGGGAGAATTTTATGCAAGCCTCCATGTTTGCCGCGCAAGTCGGCGCTTTCCGTAATGTTTTCTGTGGAGTTCAGCCGTGACTGAAGACCAAGTTCTGGCGGAGTTCCGCGCATCTGGTGCTTTGCTTGAAGGGCACTTCAAACTGTCTTCGGGCAGACATAGCGGTCACTACCTACAATGCGCCCGCGTGTTGATGAACCCGCAGCGCGCCGCACGGCTGGCCGAAGCGGTGGTGACTGGCATCCCGGCAGATGTGCGCGCAAAGATTGATGTCGTCGTCTCCCCGGCAATGGGCGGGATCATCATTGGCCACGAGGTTGGCCGCGCTTTAGGACTCGACGCCATGTTCCTTGAGCGACCCGATGGCACCTTCCACCTGCGGCGCGGCTTTGCACTGACGCCCGGCGCGAAGGTGCTGATGGTCGAGGACGTCGTCACCACCGGCCTTTCCAGCCGCGAAGCCATTGCCGCCGTGGCGCGCGAAGGGGCTGAAGTAATCGCCGAATGCGCAATCATCGACCGGTCTTGCGGTTCGGTCGATCTCGGCGTGCCGTTCTACCCGCTGCTCGCCATTGATTTTCCGACCTTCGCACCCGATTCCATTCCCGAGGCGTTGGCACGTATCGAAGTGACCAAGCCCGGAAGCCGGAAAGAATGAACCAGACCCTCCACCCTCGTCCCTTGCGCCTTGGCGTCAACATTGATCACGTCGCCACCATCAGGAACGCGCGCGGCGGGGATCATCCTGATCCGGTGCGTGCAGCTGAGATCGTGGCAGCCGTGGGCGGAGACGGGATCACTGCACACCTGCGCGAAGATCGTCGCCATATCCGGGACGAAGACCTGGCGCGGATTCAGGCGGCGACCAACCTGCCCCTGAACCTCGAAATGGCCGCCACGCCCGAAATGCTCGCCATCGCCCTGCGCCACAAGCCGCATGCCGCCTGCATCGTCCCGGAAAAGCGCGAAGAACGCACCACCGAAGGCGGGCTGGACGCGGCAGGGATGCACAACACCCTCGCCCCGATTGCCGAGGAATTGCGCGCCGCGGGCATCCGCGTCTCGCTGTTCATCGAGGCGGACGAGCGGCAATTGGATGCCGCGCTGCGCCTTGGCGCGCCAGTGGTCGAATTCCACACCGGCGAATATGCGCACGCCTTTGCTGATGGTGACGCTGCGCGGGTGGAGCGCGAACTGCGCCGCATCTCTGACATGGCTGCGCTGGCTGCGAAGAACGGGATCGAAGCCCACGCAGGCCATGGGCTGACCTTTGAAAACGTCCAACCCATCGCCGCCATCCCGCAGATCGCGGAGCTCAACATCGGTCACTACCTGATCGGCGAGGCGGTATTCGTCGGCCTCGAAAACGCAATCCGGCGAATGCGCGAATTGATGGACGAAGTGCGCTGAGCGTGGCCGAACCTGACCTCCCCGCCCTGACCGGCGAGCAGAAACGCTGGGCCTTTGGAGCGGCCGCGCTTTTCCTGCTGGCGATCGGATTTCTCGGCTTTGCGCTGAACACGCAGATTATGGTGGTGTTCGCCGTGGGCTGGGTCGCCTTGCAGATTTTCGGCTTCGTCGGCGCGCTCAAGATGGCCAAAGGTGATTTTGCCCACCCGCTGTTCAAAAGCCAAGTGATGCTCCACGTGATCGCGCTGGCGTTATTGCTGGCGGTGATTGCGAAGGCGGTTAAATGATTGCTCTGGTTGCCTTCTTTTGCAAACGGCGCGGGATCGCGGGTCAAGCCCGAGGCGACGGTTTGGGGGAACCATCGTGATCATCGGCCTCGGCTCAGACCTGTGCAACATCGAACGGATCGGCAATTCGCTCGCTCGTTATGGCGAACGGTTCGAAAACCGCGTTTTCACCGCCACCGAAATCGCCAAAGCTCGCCGCAGGCCCTTCACCATTGCCGGCACCTACGCCAAACGCTTCGCCGCGAAAGAGGCGTTCAGCAAGGCGGTCGGCACCGGATTCAAGCGCGGCGTGTTCATGAAGGACATCGGCGTGGTCAACGCTCCCTCGGGCGCGCCAACGCTGGCGCTGACGGGCGGCGCGGCTTTGCGGCTTGAAGAAATGATCCCGGCAGGCCATGAGGCGCGCATTCACCTCACCCTCACCGACGATCACCCATGGGCGCAGGCCTTTGTGATCATCGAAGCCATCCCTATCTGATCGGCCCCCCTTGCATGGCAACCATCGAAACCCCGCAAACCGAAGAAAAGGTCAACTGGCTCGCGGAAATCCGCGGCCTTGCGATCATGCTGATGGCGGTGCTCGCCTTCCACAGCCTGGTGGCAAAGCCGTTCTACATCCCTTCGACATCCATGATGCCAAACCTGTGGGTGGGTGACCGGCTGGTGGTGAGCAAATATCCCTATGGCTGGTCGTGGGCGTCGGCGAGCTTCCACCTGCTGCCACGCAGCGATTGGCGCGTTTGGCCAGCGACGCCCGAGTATGGCGATATCGTGATCCCGGTGCACCCTTTGCGCGATGAGGATTACATCAAGCGCGTGGTCGCCCTGCCCGGTGATACCATCGAAGTGCGTGATGGGCATATCATCCTCAATGGAACCCAGATCAAGCGTGAGGTGGTTCCCGCCGTGCGCCTGCCGTTCGAACCGGAATTGATGTGCAAGGACGGGCCATGCCTCGCCTCGTTCGAGCAGTTCCGCGAAACTGGCCCCGACGGCAGCGACTATTTCGCCCCGCCGACCTGGCGCGAAACGCTGCCCAATGGCGCGACCTATCTCACGATCGATTACCGCGATCAGGATCTCGACAATTACGGGCCCTATACTGTCCCTGAAGACAACGTGTTCGTGATGGGCGACAACCGCGACCAATCGGCTGACAGCCGCGCGGCGGCCATCGAAAACGGATTGGGTGATGGGGTCCCGCTCGCCAATATTGGTGGGCGCGCGGAATTCATCACGTTCAGCCTTGATGGGTCGACCACCTGGAACCCGGTCAGCTGGTTCACCAGCCTGCGCGGCGACCGGGCATGGCGCACGCTGCGCCCACCGCTGGCCGAAGGGGCAGCGGCGAAGTAACCTAAGGCAACGCACAGATATGGCCCGCAAGTTCCTCTATTTTGTTGCGTTTTGCATTGCGCTCGTGATCGGCGGGCGGATCGTTTACGAGCTGTTTCAGGATGAATTGGCGCAAATCGCGCTGGTGCCTTCGGCCGACTTTGCGCCAGTCGCGCCGCTGAATGCCAACGCCTATGAAGACCCCGCCCTGTGGTATTCGCGGCCCGGCATCGGGGTTTCCGACCCGGCGCGCTGGCAGCCACCACTGGCCAAGGGCGCTGCGCCATCAGCGACCGAAGCGGCCAAGCCTGCGCCCTTTGCGGTGTTCTTCGTCCACCCCACCAGCTACTTCAACCGCGCAAGCTGGAACGCCCCTCTGGAAGGCGAAGGCAATGCGGACGCTGCGCGGGTCGCCCGCATTTACCTGCGCGGCATGGCCAGCCCGTTCAATGCCGCGTCCGAAATCTGGGCACCGCGTTACCGGCAGGCAACAATGGGCGCATTCCTGACCGATCAGCCCGAAGGCAAGCAAGCCATCGAAGCCGCCTATGCTGATGTGCTGGAGGCGTACCGCTATTTCCTGTCCAGCATCGATCCCGACACGCCGATTGTGCTGGCAGGCCACTCGCAGGGCGCGCTGCATCTCAAACGCCTGCTGGCCGAAGAAGTGCGCGGTTCGCCCGTGGCACAGCGGTTGGTGGCAGCCTATGTGATCGGCTGGCCAGTATCGGTTCAGCATGATCTGCCAGCTCTGGGCTTCCCCGCCTGCGCCACGCCGGATCAGGCGGGATGCGTGATCAGCTGGTCAAGCTTTGCCGAACCGGCCGATCCGTCAAGCGTGCTTCGTTATTACGCTGCCTCACGCGGGCTTGATGGCGAACTTGCCGGGACGAGTCCGATTTTGTGCACCAATCCGCTGACCGGCCAATTTGGCGGCAGCGCGCCTGCCAGCGCCAATATCGGGACGCTGGTGCCCGAAGACAGCATGCAAAAGGGTGAACTGGTGCCAAACCTCGTGCCTGCCCGCTGTGACAAGCGCGGGCTTTTGCTGATCGGTCAGCCGCCAGAAATGGGGTCTTACGTGCTGCCCGGGAACAACTTTCACGTTTACGACCTGCCGTTGTTCTGGGCCAACACCAAAGCGGACGTGGTCCGGCGGACTGAAGCATGGGCGAGCCAGTCCAACTGATCTTCGAAGCCGCGCGCGCATTTGGCGACGCGGTTGGCGCTGGGAGCGACGATGGGGGCGGCGCGCTGCTCGGCCTTGATCTGGGCACCAAGACCATCGGCACCGCGACCTGCGATGCGGGCTGGCGGTACGCCACCAATGGCACCACCATCCAGCGCGGCAAATGGGGCCGTGATCGCGAGACGCTTTCTTCGCTCATCACATCGCGCCGCATCAAGGGCATCGTGATCGGCCTGCCGCGCAATATGGACGGGTCCGAAGGTCCGCGCGCACAGGCCAGCCGCGCCTATGCGCGCAACTGCGCCGAAGCCTTTGCGCTGCCGATCCTGCTATGGGACGAACGCTGGTCAACCCAGGCCGCTGAAGCCGCCATGATCGGCCAGGATATGAGCCGCGCACGGCGCGCCGCCGCCATCGACAGCCATGCCGCTGCGGTCATCCTGCAAGGCGCAATTGATCGGCTGGCAGGCGGCGTACTTTAAGAAGCGGCCAGAGTGGTGCGCCGCGCCTGCGCCGCGCCTGCGACCATGCGGCAGCCTGAAACTTCGCCCGCCCGCCACAATGCGTCAGCCTCCGCCGGATCCCCGAGCAAGTCTGCCCGCGCCTCAAAACTTGCCAGCCGCATCCGGTCGCTCGGATGGGCCATGCCGACCCACTCAGCGTAATCCAGCGCGCTCTCTGCCCCGCTCGCCACAGCAACGCGCAAGAACGCCTCGCTCGCATGCGGGTTGAGCAGGCGCGCCACCGTGCCGCGCTCCAGATCAAATCCGTACTGGTCGAACCACCCCTGCGCCGGATCAAGCCGCATCACATTGACCGACACCGACAGGCTTTCAGGTGGCAGCTGGCTGTGGACATCGACGTGGCGGCGATACAGCATCATCTTTCCGGGCGAGAGGGTGGAGCGTTCGACGAACCGCAATCCCGCATCCTCGCCCGCATAGCCTGCGACTGCATCATAATCATACTCGAAATAATCGCTGGCATAGCCCGGCCCGCAATAACCCACGGTCAGGAAATCAAAATTGTGATCATGGGCGGCCCCATAGACAAAACTGGCCGCGCCGCTGGTTTGAAACACATGGTCGCGTGGTGACGGCCAGATCGCTGCGCGCAGAAAAGCCGCGCCGGGGCGATTGTCACGCGGGCGACTGAGCACAATGGCCTGCGGGCCGTAGCCTGAGGCAATATCCTCCCCGCCGCGCCCCACCAGCCGGTCCACCAGCAAATCGCCCAGAAATGTGCGATTATTGGCGAGCCGTCGCAGCCACCAGGCCGCCGCATCCGTGCTGGCAGGGTCATCGGCGTCGAAGCCGCGCTCAGCCAGCGCCTCAATACATTCGGGCAGCGAACAAGCTTCGTCAGACGGATTGTCTATCACCAATGGCATAAAGCAGGCTCCATCACGCAGGCTCAACCATCAGCGCGGCCAGATCAGGGCGCGCTGCGGCGAGTTGTCGTTGCAAGGCAGCAGCGGGCGTGTGCAGGACGTCATCAAGACTGTTCGCCACGGCGGCCAGCAATCCCAGCCCTTGCGCAGCGTCCAGCGCCAACATCTGGCGTAGCGCCTCCCACCGCAGGTCGCGCGCTGCTTCGGCGTCTTGGACAACCTGCGCCATCGCACCCAGCGCAGGGCGGTGTGCCAGGGCGCCTAGCACACCCAGCGCCATGATCTGCTGGCTGGTCTGCTTGGATCCACTGATCGCTTTGATCAACCGCGTATCATCCAAGGCAATTTCGCGGCTTGGGGCGGGCGCGGCGGCTTCGCGGGTGAGTTGCAGCAGCAGCAGCGGCTGGCTGACCGCGACGATCTGGCGCGCTTCTTGCGGCCCGCTGCGTGTGAGCCGGGTTCCTGGCATGCAGGCCACGGCGGTACGTGTCATCCGCGTTTCATCGAGCCGGAACACCACTGCCTTCGCCGCACCGGCCACCACGATTTCGTGCACGACGCAATCTTCGAACAATGCCGATGCCG